>JAEWHY010000422.1 GCA_023387555.1 Pseudomonadota bacterium | reverse complement strand
CAGCACATCCCCTGTTCGGACACCGCAATACAACCTGAAAAAACCGGATGTAACGCGGCTTACTCTTTGATTTCATTACGAAATCAGAACCGGACAGGGCGAGATCAGTTGAATACGTGAAGGTCTGTAGCCTGTATGGCGTGGGCTACTATTACATCCCGGGCACCGACACCTGCATCAAGCTCGGCGGGTATGTTCGCGCGGAGGCCTATCATAACAACGTTGGCGGGCATTACGCCGACCGTGGCTCTCCGACCGGTGGCGACGGGTCGTTCACCCGCGGCAGCAGCACCTTCGGCATGCAGGCTCGTTTCCGCCTCACCGCCGACGTGCGCACCCAGACCGAATACGGCACGCTGCGTTCGTACTTCGCCTTCGGCGTCAACGCGCTGAACACGGCCGGCCAGAGCACTGCCGGCGTGACGACCAACTCCGTGTCGATGGAACGCGCTTTCATCCAGTTCGCCGGCTTCACGGTCGGTCGTTCGGACACCTTCTTCGCGTTCTATAACGGCGCGGCCTATGGCCTCGTCCCGATGTTCCTGGACGGCGGTTCGGGCCCGGCCGGTCAGAACGTGTTCGCCTACACCTGGCAGTTCGGCAACGGCCTGTCGGCCTCGCTGTCGCTCGAAGACAGCGGGTCCCGCATTAAGCCGATCATCGACCTCGATCAGACCAACCTGTTCGGCACCACCGACCGGAGCGGCATCCAGGTTCCGGACATCGTCGGTAACATCCGCATCGACCAGGCTTGGGGTTCTGCTCAGGTCATGGGCGGCCTCGCGAAGGTTCGCGGGACCTACTACGATGGCAACGGCGTGAACTGCACCGGTAACAACACCACCTGCAACAATCCGGGTGATGAGTGGGGCTGGGGCGTCGGCGCTGGTCTGACCCTGAAGATGCCGTGGGACTCCAAGGACACCCTGTCCGGTGTGATCGCCTACGCAAAGGGTGCGACCGGCTTCGTGTCGTTTGCCAACGGTCAGAACTTCATCCACAAGCAGGGTATCGCAACCGGCGTCATGGCCGACGCGGTGTTCGCGGATCCGAACACGCTGGCCGGCTACGGCGGCGGGCTTGAGCTGACCGAAGCTTGGGGCGGTACGGTTGCTTTCGAGCACTACTGGACCCCGTCGCTGCGCACCTCCTGGGTGTTCGGTTACATGAGCGTCGAGTACTCTGACACGGCCAAGCAGCTGATCGCTCGTGGTGGTTGCTCGGGCGCGTCCGGTCGCTTCACTGCCGGCACTCTGACCAACTGCGATCCGGACTACTCCCTGTGGCGCGTTGCTTCGCGCACCATGTGGAACCCGGTGCAGAACCTGGACATCGGCGTGGAAGTTGCCTACTCGCAGGTTGACACCGCGTTCGCTGGCACGGGCCGCTTCAGCGGCACCACCCCGGGCACCGGCGGTCTGGCTGCTGGCCAGTACACCATCGAAGACCAGGGCTACTGGACGGCTGCCTTCCGCGTGCAGCGCAACTTCTGGCCGTGATCTGACGATCATCGCCTGATCTAACGGAACCCCCGGTCGAAAGGCCGGGGGTTCTGCTTTTTGGGAGCGTGATTGCGTGAGGCGGGCGTGTCACGCCGGACGAAGGCCGCGCCGTATCGCTCGTCAGGCGAGGCTTGCGGGGATCGGCGCCCGATCGCAGCGCACGAGGAAATCCGAGATCCGCTGCATGATGTCGGGCTCGGCCAGCAGCGGTGCATGGCCCTGGTCCGCCACCTCGATCGCTTCCAGATCGGGCCGCTGCTGGCGCATGGCGTCCACCGTTTCCGCCGAGAGGATATCGGAGAGAGCGCCACGGACGACCATCAGCGGCACCTGCGGCAGCGCCGCGAAGGGGGCCCACAGGTCCGGGATCGGCTGCTCCGGCGTGAGTTCCTCCATCGTGTCGCCGAGCCGCTGATCGTAGCGCGCTATCAGGCCATCGGCGCCTTGCCGCCAGCTGCGTTCCGCCCAGGCACGCCACCCGGCGTCGTCCAGGTTCGGAAACTGTGCGCCGAACAGAGCCCGCAACGCATCGGCGCCCTCGGCCATGGTTTTCGGGGCTGGGATGCGGCCGGCGTAGCCTTTGATTCGAAGCAGGCCGTCGCGCTCGATCACGGGGCCGATGTCGTTGAGAATTGCACCCGCGATCAGTGTCGGCTGAGTCGCTGCCAGCAGCATCGTCAGGATCCCGCCGCGCGAGGTTCCGAGGAGCACCGCGCGCGGCAGACCGAGCGCCGCCATCACGGCGATGACGTCCGACAGTTCAGTGGCGGGATTGTAGTTGCGCCAATCCGGGTCGTAGCCGGACAGGCCGCGCCCCCGCGAATCGAGTGCGAACACGGCCCGCGGATGTTCGGCGTCGGCGGCGAGATGACGGGCCAGCGGCTCGAAGTCGGCGTGGTTACGCGTCAAGCCGGGCAGGCACAGCAGCGGAACGGCGCCGGTCGCGGCGCCATAGCATCGGACATGCAGCGACAGGCCGTCCGGCGCCGGAATGAAGCGACTTTGCACCGTCGGTGCCGATCTGGATCGAGACATGCCGCGAGTGTACCCCCGGCGGAGTGCCGGGCAACACGACTGGTTTTTCGGTCGGCGCCGGCGTCAGTTCGAGGCCATTCCGCGCCGAAGGTCCGCCTCGATCATCAGCCGTTGCGACGCGCCGAATCGGACCCGATAGACCTGCATGTTTTCCATCACGCGCTGCACGTAGTTGCGCGTCTCGGAGAACGGGATGCGCTCCACCCAGTCGATCGGGTCGATCTTCGGATCGCGCGGGTCGCCGAATCGCTCGATCCAGTCGCGCACCCGGCCGGGACCGGCGTTGTAGGCAATGAAGGTCAGGATATAGGACCCGCGATAATTCTGGATCGCGTGCCCAAGCTCGGCGGCCCCGATCTGGACGTTGTAGACGGGGTCGTAGAGCTTCTTGGCATCGAATGCGATCCCGTTTCGCTTGGCGACCAGCTTTGCGGTCCCGGGCAGGACCTGCATCAGTCCCTGCGCGTTGGCGCTGGAGCGCGCCCGCGGATTGAATCCGCTTTCCTGGCGCGCGATCGCGTAGGCGACATGCGGCTCGACATTTGGGCCGATCGGGGTGAACCGGGGCAGTCCGGCGGTCGGGTAGGCGTAATATTCGAACGGCAGGCCGCGGCTGACTGCGGTCCGGCCGAGTAGCGCCAGCGTGCGTGCGTCGGCCTTTCGTTCCGCAAGGGCGGCAACCGCAGCAAGGCTTGCCGGATCGATCGCACGGTCGGCCATGTCGGCCGCGGCGGACGCGACCAGATCGCGCTCATCGATCGCGTAGAGGATGTCCATCGCCCGCACGATTTCGAGCCGGTTCGCCTGCGGATGGGCCGTCGGTGGCGGCGGCAGCCGTAACTCGTTGCCGCCGAGGCGCGCATGCGCGATCTGGCCGTAATAGGTGCTGGAAAACCGCGCAGCGCGCTCGTAGTGAGCGCGCGCTTCGGCGCCCTGGCCAAGCGCCTCGCAAGCCCGGGCGTACCAATAATGCCCGCGCGAGAGCGAGGCGGGATGTTCCGCAACCCGGATCGTCTGCGCGAACAGCGGTTTCGCCGTGGCCGCGTCGTTGAGGAAGCGAAGCGCGATCCACCCTGCGGTGAACAGATGCTCGACCCGCGCGCCTTCCTTCTCCGGCATGGCAGCCTCGCGCGCGATGCGAAACGCCATCCGTGCCTCTCCGGCATCGAGCAGCCGCCGGGCCAGAAGCCGGCGCTCTTCCCACCACTCGTCGGGGTCATGCACCGCATGCGCCGCTGTCGACGCGGCCAGCATCGCCTTGGCCGCTTCGTCGACCTGATCGGCACGCCTGTGAAACCGCGCGAGGGCGAGGAGGTAAGCGGGGTCATTGCGGACGTTCGCGGGCACTGCATCGAGCAGGGCTTTCGCTTTCGAGGACTTGTCTCCGACCGCTTCATAGGCGCGCACGATGGCGACCTGTGCCGCTCCAAGTCGTTGCGCAGCGCGAAGCGCGGCCGCGCCGTCATCGGCGTAAAGTCGCCGGTCCATCCGCGCCTTGTGATCGCCGCCGGACAACAGCGGCCCGAAGGCATCGAGCACCTGCCGTTCCATGTCCGCGGACAGCGCATCCGAGCGCCAGGCGTCGCGCACCAGTTGCTGGGCCTGGGCGCGGTCGCCCTGCGCCAGCAACGTCCGCGCGAAAACCAGCTTGCCCTTCGCGGTCAGCGGCTGGTGAGATGCGAAATAGCGGCGCACGACGGCGTCGTTCACGCTGTTCTGGTAGAGCGCGGCTTCCGCCTTGCGCCGGAACTGATTGATGTTCGGCCAGCCGGGATTCTCCGCGACGAAGCCGGCATAACGCTGGAAGTCGAAGGCATCGGTTTCGGCGCGCAGCACCACCCATTCGATCAGCTTGGTGGCGACCGGATCGGTCGTGGTTCCGGCGACCGCGGAGGCTTCGCCGTTGCGTCCCCGGCGGGTGAGTTCGATTGCTCGCTTCACCGCGGCGAGGGTATCGGCCGATATCGGGGCTGATGGTGCGAGGGCGACCGGGATCTGCGTCGTGGATGGCTGGAGCGCCGCTTCGCGCAATGGTGCCGCCGCCGGCGCGGCATTTGCGGCCTGAGGCGCGACCATGGCTGCGGGCAGGATCGGAGCCGTTCCGATCGGCGCCGGGAACGCGCCGGTTGCCGTGGCGCTCTCAGCCGGACGCCGCGTCGGAAGCGGCACCGGTTCTTTCGCTGCAGCAGACCTGGTCGCGCTTTTGGTCGCACTTTTCGTCGCGCTCTTGGTAGCCTTCTTGGTGTCGGCTTTGGTGTTGCCAGATGGCTTCGCGGCGCCCTTGCCGGACTTCTGATCCGCGGTTTTCTTGGCCGGGGCCTTCTTGGCCGCAGCCTTTTTGTCGGAATTCTTCTTGGATTGAGCGCTGACCGCCGCGTCTTCGGAGGTCGGTTTCGGAGCGGCATGGACGACGGCAGCGGCAGCCAGCATCGCGGCAAAGCCGGCCATCGCGGCCGAGAAATAACCTTTGCGTGTCAAATCGAAGCCCTCGCCTTCCGAATCGGACGGTGCAGCTTTTGCTATTGCCTTGAATATGCTGAGGAACCGTTTACCTTCCCCTCTTGCGTCCCTGCCATTGGAAAGCGGCGAGAGCGCGGCACGCGCGATACATTCGCGGCGGCTGTGCCATTCTTCATGAACATTCGCTTTCAAGCCCCAAGGCGACGGGCTATTGATCGCTTCGAGGCGGCGCGGGTCCGTAAAGCAGATCTGACCTTTCGCCTGAGAAAATTTTGTTCGTCCGGGGTCGAGACATGACAGCAAACGGAAAGTTCCGGGGGTCGTTCACCGCGTTGGTAACGCCGTTCCGTGATGGCCAGCTCGACGAGAAGGCATTCCGCGAGCTGGTCGAATGGCAGATCGCAGAGGGGACGGACGGCCTCGTGCCCTGCGGCACGACCGGCGAAAGCCCGACCTTGTCGCATCCGGAACACCACAAGGTGGTGGAATGGTGCATCGATCAGGCCAGAGGCCGGGTGCCGGTGATTGCAGGCGCCGGCTCCAATTCCACCACGGAAGCGGTCGCGCTCGCCAGGCATGCCGAAAAGGCCGGCGCCGACGCGGTGCTGGTGGTCACGCCCTATTACAACAAGCCGACCCAGGACGGCATGATCCACCACTTCAAGGCGGTCAACGACGCGATCGGCATTCCGATCTTCATCTACAATATTCCGCCGCGTTCGGTGGTCGACATGTCGGTCGACACAATGAAGCGGCTGTTCGAATTGAAGAACATCGCGGGCGTAAAGGATGCGACCGGCAATCTCGCGCGCGTGTCGCTGCAGCGGCAGGCGATGGGCGAGGAGTTCATCCAGCTTTCCGGCGAGGACATGACCGCGCTCGCCTTCAACGCCGCCGGCGGCCACGGGTGTATTTCCGTGGTGTCGAATGTCGCACCGGCCCTGTGCAAGCAGCTTCAGGACACCACGCTGGCAGGTGATTACGAAGCAGGCCTGAACATCCAGGATCGCCTCGTGCCATTGCACCACGCGATCTTCATGGAGCCGGGTCTTGCCGGTGCGAAATGCGGCCTGACCTTGCTCGGCCGCGGCAATGAAGAGGTGAGGCTGCCGTTGCTGCCGGTAACGGCGGGCACCAAGAGCGCGATCCGCAGCGCCATGGTGCATGCCGGGCTCTTGAACTGAGGCGCGTCCGCGAAACATACGTTCCATGGCAGAGGCGAAAGAGCGTCCACTCAAGGTGGTCGCCGACAACCGTAAGGCCCGTTTCAATTACGAGATCGGCGAGGCGTTCGAGGCGGGTGTCGTACTCACCGGCAGCGAGGTCAAGTCGCTGCGCGCCGGGAAGGCGACGATCGCCGAATCCTATGCCGATGCGCGCAACGGCGAGGTCTGGCTGGTCAATTGCAATATCCCGGAATACCTGCAGGCCGGCCGTGACAATCACGCGCCGAAGCGTCCGCGCAAGCTGTTGCTGCACAAGCGCCAGATCAACAAACTGATCGGGGCCGTCGAGCGGCAGGGCTTCACGGTGGTGCCGCTGAAGATGTATTTCAACGGCAAGGGCCGCGCCAAGGTCGAGATCGCGCTGGCCCGGGGCAAGAAGCTGCACGACAAGCGCGACACCCTGAAAAAGCGCAGTTGGGACCGCGAACGCGGCCGCCTGCTCCGCGCG
>JAEWHY010000335.1 GCA_023387555.1 Pseudomonadota bacterium | reverse complement strand
CCGGCACGGTTTACGGCATCAACACCTTCGGAAGCATCGTCGGCACGCTCGGCACGACGTTCTTCCTGATCCCGATGATGGGCTCGCGCGCGATCACGATCACCGCCGGCATTGCGGGCATTGCATCCGGGCTGGCGCTGATGGCGGCGCAACGGCTGATGCGCGCGGTCCCGGCGGCATTACTGGCCGGGGCGCTGGCGTCAGGCACGATTGCGCTCGCGCCCGGCTCCGCATCCGGCCAGGACCTCGTCGACATGAACGTGCGCGAGCAATTGCTCGCCCGCAAGGACGGCCGGATCGATCATGTCGAGACCACCTACAACGACATCTTCGTCACCAAGGACAAGTCGGAACTGCACATGGCGTTTCAGCTCAAGGGCTGGGACTACACGCAGTCGACCATCAATCTGAAGGATGCCGACGACCTGCCGCTCGCGGTGGCGCGGCAGATGACGATGGCAACGGTCTATCCCGCCGACCTCAAGCGCATCCTGATGATCGGGCTCGGCGGCGGCACGATCTCCACCTATCTCGGCCGCCACATGCCGGATGTGAGCATCGACACCGTCGAAATCGATCCCGGCGTGATCGCGGCGGCGAAGAAATATTTCGGCATTCGCGAAAGCGAGCGGGTTCGCTATTTCGACGGCGACGGCCGCGTGTTCCTGAACCGCAACAAGCAGCCGTTCGACCTGATCCTGTGCGACGCCTTCCACGGCGGCTACATCCCGTTCCACCTGCTGACGAAGGAATTCTTCCGGCTGGTGAAACGCAACCTGAGCCCGGACGGCGCGGTTGCCGTCAACATCCATGAAGGCACGAAACTCTATGTTTCGACGATCATGACGATGCGCTCGGAATTTCCCTCCGTGCATCTGTACCCGACCGGCGAAGGCGAAGTGATCGCCATCGGCACTCTGAAGCCGCGCGAGCGCGACTGGGTGGTCGCGCGCGCCGCCGAACTGCAGGAGAAGTACAAATTCCGCTTCCCCCTGCCCGCGCTGATCGCGAAACCGCTGGATACTATCGACACCGCGCAAGGCGTGATGCTCACCGACGACTTCGCACCGGCCGATCTCTACAATGCGCTGCGCAGCACGCAACGAAAGAAGAAGTAACGATCACCTGTCACCCGCGGGCTTGACCCGCGGGTCCATCGTCTTCGAAACAGACATGGATGCCGGGTCAAGCCCGGCAATGACCAAGCAATTACCGCTTCGCGGCAGTTACTGCTTCTACTGCTTCGCCGGCACCGTGCGCAGATAGGCGATCAGGTCGCCCATGTCCTTGTCGTTCATCTTGGCGTAGGCGGCATAACCCATCGGCGGCTTCAGCTTGTCGCCGTTGCGGCTGATGCCTTGCGTGATCGCCCGCTTGATCTCCGCATCGGTCCAGTTGCCGAGCCCCTTCTCCTTGTCGGAGGTGATGTTGCGGGACGTCGACACACCCCAGGGTCCCTCGAACTGGTGCTTGCCGACACCGGTTTCGGTGGCCGCCAGTGAGACACCCTTTTCGCGCGGCGAATGGCACTCCATGCAATGCCCGATGGTCGCGAGATAATAGCCGCGGCGCGCCTTGCGGCTCATCTTGCCCATCGGGGGTACCGTCAGGTCCGGCTTCAGCGCCACCTTGTATTCCGGCGTCGCGACGGCATTCTTGATCGGCTTGAGCGAACGCAGATAGGCCACGATGGCGTCGAGATCGCGCGCCGTCAGCACCTTGTAATAGCCCGTCGGCATCATGGCGAGGACCGTTCCGTCCGGGCGCACGCCCTTCACGATCGCATTCTTGATCTGGTCGGCGGTCCAGTTGCCGATCCCGGTTTCCTTGTCCGGCGTGAGGTTGGACGAATAGACCTTGAAGCCGGGTGTCTCGAACAGGTTGCCCCCCGCGAAGGGCTTGTCCGCGCCCGCGGGACCCCGCGGCGTGTGGCAGTTCCCGCAGTTCAGAACCGAATTCACCAGATAGTCGCCGCGCTGCGTCGGAGATTGCGCAGAGGCGGCCCCTCCGGTCGCAAGCAAAACGACCGTCGCTATAAGCAATCGATGCATGAAATCTTCCCCCAAAGACGCCCAACGTTAGAGCGATTCCGGACTGCGGTGAAGCGAGCCCGGCGCACAACTTGAGGGATACCAGAGTCTTTTCGCTTTTCTTCGAATCGCGAAAAGCCTCTAGATTCTTGCATTGACGCGTTTTTCTTCACGCGAACCGGTGTCCACTTCGCTCGAACACGCTCTAACGGAGCGCCTCATTCGGCTCACGGGAAGCGGGCGGCATTCGTCGGGCCCCGGCCCCGATCAACCGCGACACGCCCGACGCCAATGCTGCACCGGCCGCCAAGTTGCCGAGCGACAGCATCGGCCGATAGAACAGCCAGGCGATTGCGACCGTGGTCGGCACGAGGAGGATCACGTCGCGCCCCCTCGTCTGATGACCGGTCAGTTCATTATCGTCTGACGAGCCACCACACTTCCGGTACCGACCGGCACCAGACATCGCGCAACGTGGCGACGCCAAATCCGTTATCGCGCGCCCCGCGCCTCGAGCAGGCGGACCATTCCGGCGTAGCCGCGCCGCTTCGCATGTCCGAGCGGCGTCACGCCGTCGCGGTCCGCAATCGAGGGATCCGCGCC
>JAEWHY010000292.1 GCA_023387555.1 Pseudomonadota bacterium | reverse complement strand
TTGTGGAAGTCGGTGCGGCTCCGCGCCCTCGGCAGCGGGTTCTCCACGATCTCGGCGAGCACGGCGCCGGGCCCGTTGGTCATCAGCACGATCCTGTCGGCGAGATAGATCGCCTCGTCGACGTCGTGCGTGATCATGAACACGGTCTGGCCGGTCTCCTGGCAGATGCGGCGCACCTCGTCCTGCAGCGTGCCGCGGGTGAGCGCGTCGAGCGCGGAGAACGGCTCGTCCATCAGCAGGATCTTCGGCTCGATCGAGAGTGCGCGCGCGATGCCGACGCGCTGCTTCATGCCGCCGGAGAGTTCGGACGGGCGCTTGTGCTCCGAGCCGGCGAGGCCGACGAGGTCGATGAATTTCTGCGCCTGTTTGTGGACCTGCTCGGTGGACCAGCGGCGCCACTTCGAGGTGACGGCATAGGCGACGTTGCCCATCACGCTGCGCCACGGCAGCAGCGAATGGCCCTGGAAGATCACCGCGCGGTCGAGGCTCGGGCCTTCGATCGCCTGGCCGTCGACGATCACCGCGCCCTCCGACGGGGTGTCGAGGCCGGCGAGGATGTTGAGTACGGTGGTCTTGCCGCATCCGGAATGGCCGATCACGCAGACGAATTCGCCGCGCGCCATCGGCAGCCAGAGATTTTCGAAGATGGTGGTGGTGCCAGCCGGCGCCGGATAGCGCTTGGCGATGCCCTCGATGGAGATGAAGCGGTCCGCCATGGTGCTATTCCGGGAAGGTGACCATGCGCTGGAAATAGGCGAGGATCTGGTCGAGGATCATCCCGACGACGCCAATCAGCAGGATCGCATTGATCACATTCACAATCGATAAATTGTTCCATTCATTCCAGACGAAGTAACCAATCCCGGTTCCACCGACCAGCATCTCGGCCGCGACAATGACCAGCCAGGCGATACCTATCGAGATGCGCATCCCGGTCAATATAGTGGGTGCCGCAGCGGGGAGGATAACTGTGAAGGCTCTGCGCATCGGCCCGACCTCCAGCGTGCGCGCCACGTTCAGCCATTCCTTGCGCACCGCCGACACGCCGAACGCGGTGTTAAGCAGCATCGGCCACACCGAGCAGATGAAGATGACAAAGATCGCCGACAGCGATGAATCCTTGATGGTGTAAAGCGCGAGCGGCATCCAGGCGAGCGGAGAGATCGGTTTGAGCACCTGGATGAAGGGGTCGAGTGCACGGCTCATCAAAGGCGACATGCCGATCAAGAAGCCGATCGGGATCGCCACGATCACGGCGAGAAAGTAGCCGGTCAGCACGCGCACCAGCGAATAGGCGAGCTGTATTCCGACGCCCTTGTCGTTCGGCCCCTTGTCGTAGAACGGCTGGTTCAGGTGCTCCCACAGCTTGCGCCCGACGTCGAGCGGCCCCGGCATGGCGGATTTGCCCTGCGTTGCGGTCACGCCCATCAGCTTGGCGTACTCCGGGTCCATCTGCGCGACGGTACCGGTCCCGCGGGTGGCGAGATGCCACGCCACCAGGAACACCGCGAACAGGGCAATGGAGACGATCGCAGCGCGAACCGTGAGCGAGCCCGTCATGATTGTTTCCTCACGGCTGTTCCCTCATGGCTGCGCCGGAAGCTGCCACATCACGCCGATTTCCGGATCTTGAAGCTCGCGAGATACTCCTCTGGCTTTGCCGGGTCGAAGGTCTTGCCCATGACGACGAACGATTTCGAAGTTGCGGTCGGCGGGGTCAACCCCGCCTCTTTCATCAGCTTGGTGGTGTCGGTCGCCAGGAACACCTGCTTGGCAATGCCGGCATAGTCGACGTCACCCTTGATCTGGCCCCAGCGCTTCATCTGGGTCAGGATCCACACGGCGAACGACTCCCACGGGAACGGATCGAAATCGATGCGGTCCGGCACCTTCTGCACGTTGCCGAGGCCGTCGGCGAAGGTGCCGGTCAGCACCTGCTCGACCACGGTTACCGGCTGGTTCAGATAATTCGCGGGCGCGATCGCCTCGGCGATCTGCTTGCGGTTCTCGGGCTTTGTCGCATACGCCGTTGCATCGATGATCGATTTGAGCAGCGCCGCATAGGTATTCGGCATGCCCGTTACGAATTCCCTGGACGCCGCAAACGCACAGCACGGATGACGGTCCCAGATGTTCTTCGACAGGATGTGGATGAAGCCGACGCCGTCATAGACCGCGCGCTGGTTCACCGGGTCCGGCGCGAGGAAGCCGTCGATATTGTCGGCGCGCAGGTTCGCGACCATTTCTGGCGGCGGCACCGCGCGGATCTGGATATCCTGGTCGGGATCGAGACCGTGTTCGGCAACGTAATAGCGCAGCAGATAATTGTGCATCGAATAGTCGAACGGCACCGCGAATTTCATCCCCTTCCAGGATTTCGGATCGCGCTTGTCTTTGTGCTTCACGGCCAGCGTGATCGCCTGACCGTTGATGTTTTCCACCGCCGGCATGGTGTAGGGGGTCGGGTTCGATCCGGCGCCCATGGTGATGGCGAGCGGCATCGGCGACAGCATGTGGGCGGCGTCGTATTCCTTGTTGATGGTCTTGTCGCGGATCACCGCCCAGCCGGCGGTCTTGATGACGTCGACATTGAGCCCGTGCTTCGCATAAAAGCCCATCGGATGCGCCATGATGATCGGCGTCGCACAGGTGATCGGGATGAAGCCGACTTTCAGGTCCTTCTTCTCGAGCGGGGCGCCCTGGCCGAAGACCTCGGTCGCGGTCGAAAGCGGGAAGAATTGCGAGATCGCGGCCAGTGCGGTCGAGGCACCGACCGATTTCAGGAAAGCGCGGCGCGCCACATCCTTCGGAAACATCGCCCGCATGACCGCGGAGGCCACCACATCTTCGTAGCGCTTCTCAATGCTCGCAGGCGCCTCGATCGGCTCGCACTGCAGTTGCCGGACGGCGTCGCGCTCGTGCTCGATCTGGCTGACATGGCGACCACACGAGCAGCCGGAGGAATTCAGCGAGCGTTTCGCGTCGAACGGATTGTCGAAGGTGGACATCGAACTTCTCCCCTCTGGAGCCTGGCAACCGCCGAGCGTCTGAGGCGCGCCTCGGCCGTCGAAACAGGAGGAGCAAAGTCGGTGCCAGTCCGTCGGACCCAGGCAGACGATCTCGCAAAAACAAAAATACGCGCGGAAAAGCAGGGGTCACGGATTACGACTTTTCGTGGATTACGAAATTTTGTAGAAATCAGTTGCCGGGCGTTGAGACGCCACCATGACGACAGTCCCGAGCCTGCTCGAAACGCAGGCAGCGCCATCGCGTTCTGGCGATTTTGAACGCATATTCGATGCCGCGCCCGAGCCGATGCTCGTGCTCAATCCCGCCACCGATCGTATTCTCGACGCCAATCCGGCGGCGGCACGCCTGCTCGGCCATAGCCGCGCAGCCCTTTGTAAGATGCGGGTGTCCTCCCTGCATCCCGGCCAATTACCGGCGCTGATCGTGTTCACCGACGGCGTGATGGCAAAAGGCGAGTACCGCACACGCAGTCTCAAGCCACGCCATGCCGCCGGCCATGAACTGAGCGTGGAATATGCCGGGAGCAGGCTCGGCGCGGGCGAAATGCCGGATCTCCTGTTGATCTTGAGCGACCTCGTCGCGCTCCGCAAACGTGAGACCGACACCGAGGCCGACCTCCATGTGCGCGGCGGCATCGAGGAATGGCAGCGCGTCGAGCGCTTCTTCCGAGATGTCGAGCGGGAGAACCGGTTGATCCTGCGAGCCGCCGGCGAAGGCATTTACGGCGTCAATGCGGACGGCAAGACCACCTTCGTCAATCCGGCAGCCGAGCGGATGCTGGGCTTCACCGCCGAAGAACTGGTTGGCAAGGACATGCACTCGGTCGTGCATCATACCCATGCCGATGGTTCGCACTACCCGGCCATGCATTGCCCGATCTACGCAGCCTTCCGGGACGGCGCCGTGCATCAGGTCGACAATGAGGTGTTCTGGCGCAAGGACGGCTCGAAATTCTTCGTTGAGTATACCTCGACGCCGATCCGCGATCGCGGCAGCCTCATCGGCGCCGTGATCGTGTTTCGCGACATCACACAGCGCAAGGAAGCCGACGAAAGACTGCGTGCAGCGCTCGCCGAAGTCGAACAGCTCCGCAAGCGGCTGGAGCAGGACAACGAGTACCTGCAGGAGGAAATCCGCCTGCAGACCAATCACCGCGGCATCATCGGGGTCAGTGCGGCGATGCAGAAGACGCTGCGCCAGATCGAGCTGGTCGCGCCGACCGACGCCAGCGTGCTGATCACCGGCGAATCCGGGACCGGCAAGGAACTCATCGCACGGGCCATCCACGACGCGAGCAAGCGCAGCCATCGCCCGCTGATCCGCGTCAATTGCGCGGCGGTAACGCGCGACCTGTTCGAAAGCGAATTCTTCGGCCATGCGCGGGGCACACTGGCTGGCGCACTTCGCGATCGCCCGGGACGCTTCGAATTGGCCGACGGCGGCACGCTGTTCCTCGACGAGATCGGCGATATTCCGCTCGAACTGCAGGGCAAGCTACTGCGCGTCTTGCAAGAGGGCCAGTTCGAGCGGGTCGGCGAAGCACGCACCCGCAACGTCGACGTGCGCGTGATCGCGGCAACCAATCGCGATCTCGGCGCCGCCGTGCGCGAAAAGCGGTTTCGCGAGGATCTGTATTTTCGCCTCAACGTGTTCCCGATCGATTGCATACCGTTGCGCGAGCGCAGCGATGACATCCCGCTGCTCGCCCAGCATTTCCTGAAGGCTGCGGCGCACAAGCTGAAGATCGGCGATCCCCGATTGACCGAAGGCGACATGCGGCGCCTCCTGCAATATCCATGGCCGGGCAATGTGCGCGAGCTGCAGAACGTGATCGAGCATGCCGCCATTCTGGCCCGCAATGGCCGCATCCGCATCGACCTGCCAACGGCAGGTCTCCGCGCAGCCGCTGGGCGCGCGGATGTCGCCGCGCTGTTGACCGAGGACGAACGGCGCGAACGCGACCGCGCCAACATCATTGCCGCGCTCGAAGCTTGCGCCGGCAAGGTGTTCGGACC
>JAEWHY010000279.1 GCA_023387555.1 Pseudomonadota bacterium | reverse complement strand
GACCTACGCCCAGGCCTATGACAACGCCGCCTACAAGATCGCGGCCGACGACCTGCTCATCGCGCGCAAGGCCGGAATCCTGTTCCATGCGGTGGCGGCGGGCGTCGTCATGGATGGTGCCCGCATCGACGCGCTGCTGATCGAAACCAAGTCCGGCCGTCAGGCGGTGCGCGCCAACGTGTTCATCGACTGCTCCGGCGATGGCGATCTCGCGGCCTTTGCCGGCGCGCCGTTCGACGTCGGCGATGCGCACGGCAGCACGCTGTATCCGACCATGATGTTCCGCCTGAACGGCGTCGATCCGCAAGCCGCCGGCGAAGCCTGGAAGACGATCCCGCTGCTGATGGACGAGGCCGAGAAGCGCGGCGTGCGCTTTCCCCGCAAGGGGGCGATCGTGCGGCCGATGCAGCACACCAGCGAATGGCGGGTGAATGTCACCCAGCTCAAGTCCGCCAACGGGCGCGCGCTCGACGGCACCGACGCGCGCGAACTCAGCGAAGGTGAAATCGAAGGCCGCCGCCAGGCGCTGGCGTTTTTCGACTTCCTCAAGGCGAATGCGCCGGGCTTCGCGCAGTCCTACATCATCGATATCGCGCCGCAGCTCGGCATCCGCGAGACCCGCCGCATCCGCGGCGCCTACAGTTTGACCCGCGACGACGTGCTGACCTGCGCGAGTTTCGAAGACACCGTCGGCGTCAACGGCTGGCCGATCGAGGCTCATGTCGCCGGCGACGTGATCTGGGAATGGCCGGAGATACCGGAATCGCGCGGCTACAACCACCTGCCCTACCGCATGCTGCTGCCGCAAAAGGTCGGCAACCTCCTGGTCGCCGGACGCTGCGCATCCATGACGCATGAGGGCCAGTCGGCGGCGCGGGTTTCGGGCGCGTGCTTCGTCATGGGCGAGGCCGCGGGCACCGCGGCGCATCTCGCGCTGGCGGGCGA
Organism: Pseudomonadota bacterium; assembly: GCA_023387555.1. Taxonomy (GTDB): domain Bacteria; phylum Pseudomonadota; class Alphaproteobacteria; order Rhizobiales; family Xanthobacteraceae; genus Pseudorhodoplanes. The sequence goes on along the minus strand of JAEWHY010000279.1, from coordinate 5,532 downwards.
TTGCGCGCCGCACGACATTGCGATGACGGAACTACAGAACTTGCTCGCGCGAAACGGCGCATTTCTCGGGACCGACGCATGATCTTCACGCTGCTTTTCGTGATCTGGACCTTCGTGCTGGTGGCGGCCTGGCTAACGTCGCGCGCGACGGCGATGGCGGGCTGTGCGGTGGCCCTCATCTTCAGCGTCGCGCTGTTCGTCCACCACATGTCCGATCCGCTGACGCTGTCGTTCTGACCAAGAATCCGCTGACCAAGAATCCGCTGATCATGAATGCGCGATCGCTCTCCCTCGCCCTGAATGCACTTGCGCTCTATGCCTTGAGCGCCGTGCTGATCGCAGCCTTCGCGCTGCAGGTGGTGCACAACGAATTGCCGTGCCCGCTGTGCCTGCTGCAGCGCGCCTTCATCTGCGCCCTCGCGATCGGCCCGATCCTCAATCTGCGGTTCGGGCCGCGGCCCTCGCATTATGCGCTGTCGATGCTGGCGGCGCTCGCCGGCGCCGCGGTGTCGGTGCGGCAGATCCTGTTGCACATCCTGCCCGGCGATCCGGGCTTTGGCAGCGCGACCTTCGGCCTTCATTATTATACCTGGGCGTTCATCTTGTTCGTGACTGCGCTGGTGCTGCTCGCCGCGATGCTGCTGATGGACCGCCAGTTCGAGGCGCCGGAACAGGCACCGAAAGCGGGAACGGCAGCGCGACTCGCCGTGCTCCTTGCGATCGGACTGACCGCTGCCAATATCCTGTCCACGCTGGCGATCTGCGGGTTTGCCAGCTGCCCGGACAATCCGGTGCGCTACGAGCTGTTCCAGCGCTGACCGATCGGTAAGGATGGATTCGCTTTCGCAATTCGCGCTCGGCGCCGCAATCGGCGTTGCCGTGATGCACCGGCGCAGCCGGCCATGGAAGGCCGCGCTGATCGGCGGGCTGGTTGCGACGCTGCCCGATCTCGATGCGTTCTATAATCACGGCGATCCGGTCGCCAATGTGACGCTGCATCGCGCCAACAGCCACGCGCTGTTCTGGCTGACGCTGGCCTCGCCGCTGGTGGCCTTCGTTGCGGCGGTCTTGGCGCGCGAGCGCGACCGCTTCATGCGCTGGTGGCTTGCGGTCTGGCTGGCGCTGGTCACCCATCCGGTGCTCGACTGGTTCACGATCTATGGCACGCAGATCCTGCGGCCGTTCACCGATTTCCCCTATGCGGTGGGCAGCATCTTCATCATCGACCCGCTCTATACGCTGCCGCTGCTGTTCGGCATTGCCGCCGCGCTGATCCTGCGCAACGAGCGCGGCTGGCGCCTCAATCTCGCCGGCCTGATCGTCAGCACGCTCTATCTCGGCTGGGGCGTGTTCGCGCAGATGCAGGTCAAGTCCATCGCGGAAGCCTCGCTGCAGGCGCAGGGACACAAGGTCGAGCGCCTGCTGGTGACGCCGACGGCGTTCAACACCGTGCTGTGGCGGGTGGTGGCGGTGACGCCCGATGGCTATCTCGAAGGCTTCCGTTCGTTCCTCGACCGCGAGCCGCAGATGCGGTTTACGGCCCATCCGCGCGGCGAAGCGTTGTACGAGGCGGTGCGCGACTATCCGTCGGTCGCCCGCCTCGCCCGGTGGACGCACGGGCTGTTCAAGACCAGCGAGCGCGACGGGCGCATCGTCATCACCGACCTGCGGATGGGACAGGAGCCGTATTACAGCTTCAACTTCGTGGTCGGGCAGCGGCAAAGCCCGACCATCGCGGCGGTGACGCCGACGCAGCATATCCGCGAGCAGCACGACCTGCGTCGCGGCCTTGGCTGGGTGTGGCAACGGCTCAAGGGCGAGGACCTGCCGCCGCCGCAATGACCCTCTTCCGGTCCTTCCGAAACGCTTGCCGGGGCCCCTTTGCGAAGCAAGCGAGCCCGGAATCTATAACCGCGACCGGGCGTATGGATTCCGGGCCCGCGCGTTTCACGCGCGTCCCGGAATGACCGATTTCATTTCTTGCCGAAGGCGGCCTGATAGGCCTCGGGCTTGAAGCCCACCAGCAGCGCCTTGCCGGTATCCAGCACCGGCCGCTTGATCATCGAGGGCTGCTCCATCATCAGCTTGATCGCCTTCGCCGCGGTGAGCCCCTCCTTGTCCTGCTCCGGCAGCTTGCGGAAGGTGGTGCCGGCGCGATTGAGCAGGGTCTCCCAGCCGACCTCCTTGCTCCAGCGGTCGAGATGCGCCTTGTCGATCCCGGCGGCCTTGTAATCATGGAAGGCGTAGGCGATGCCGGCCGCGTCGAGCCAGGCGCGGGCCTTCTTCATCGTGTCGCAGTTCTTGATGCCGTAAATCGTGATGCTCATGGGGGTCCGTCTGGGGCTTTTCGTCCTCGGATTCGGGATCCTTCATACCGGGTCGGCCGGCGGACTTCATCTGTCGGGGAGTCCCACCCCGCAAAGCCTTACAGCCGGTGGGCATGAATACAATCTTGGCGGGCCAGATCGCGCGTTTGTTGGTTCTTCGCAGCGGACGCGGTTGACATCGGCCTGAATTGTATACAGCCTGCGCCACAGGAAACGCCAAGCGACCATCATCAAGCAACCAAAATCAGACCGGCCGATGGACTCTCCCTCCCCGCAGAATGTCAGCGCGCTCCTGAAGCTGCGCGAACTCATTCTCAGCGGCGAACTCAAGGCCGGCGAGCGGCTCTCCGAACTGGCGCTGGTCGAGCGGCTCGGGGTGTCGCGCACCCCGATCCGCACCGCGATGATGCGGCTCGAACAGGAAGGCCTGGCGCATCCGATCCCGACCGGCGGCTTCGCGGTCTCCGCCTTCAGCGAGCGCGACATCCATGCCGCCATCGAGATCCGCGGAACCCTCGAGGGCCTTGCCGCACGGCTGGCCGCCGAGCGGCGGCTGCCGGCGGCCGAGCTCACAGGGCTCAGGGACTGCCTCGCCACGCTCGATGCGCTGGTGTTCGACGAGGGCGTCACGGCGCAGAATTTCTCGCGCTATGTCGAACTGAACGAGCGTTTCCATCAGGTCGTGATCGACCTTGCCGGCAGCGCCGTGCTGTCGCGTCAGATCGCGCGCGCGGTCGCCCTGCCGTTTGCGTCGGCATCGGCTTTCGTGACGGTGCAGGCCAATCTGCCGGAAGCGCGTTTGCTGTTCACGGTGGCGCAGGACAATCACCGCTGCATCGTTCGCGCGATCGAGGATGGCGAAGGCGAACGCGCCGAATTCGTCATGCGCGAACACGCGCGGCTGGCGCGCCGGAACCTGGAAATTGCCCTGGGCAGCCGCACGACGCGCGACCTCGTGCCCGGCTCGTCGCTGATTACGTTCAAGACCAGAGTTGCTGTATAAGTTTTTCGTATAAGTTGTTGCCTGCGTTATCTGCGCCTTTGCCAAGAAAACAACATGGAGGAATACGCATGAAGAGTACCCTGCTCTGCCTGACCGCCCTGACGGCGATCGGACTTGCTGCTCCCGCCGCGGCCCAGGACAAGCCGGTCGAACTGCGCTTCTCGCACTGGGTGCCTCCGCAGCATCCGATGCATCCCGCCGCGATCGCCTGGGCGGACTCGATCAACAAGGCCTCGAACGGCACCATCACGGTCAAGATCTTCCCCGCGCAGCAGCTCGGCAAGGCGTTCGACCATTACAACATGGCCCGTGACGGCATCGTCGACATCTCGCACACCAATCCGGGTTACGAGCCGGGCCGCTTCCCGATCGTCGCCGCCGTCGAGCTGCCCTTCATCTTCAACAATTCGAAGCAAGGCAGCGCGGCGATGGACGAATGGTATCGCCGCTATGTCGACAAGGAGATGAAGGACGTCAAATTCTGCCTGATGTTCGCGCATGATCCCGGCACCTTCCACTTCACCAAGAAGAAGGTGCAGCTGCCGACCGACATGAACGGCATGAAGTTCCGTCCGCCGAATGCGACCATCGCCAACTGGATGCGCAATCTCGGCGCCACCAACGTGCAGTCCTCGGCGCCCGAGATCCGCGACGTGCTGGAAAGGGGCGTGGCGGAAGGCGCAGGTGCCCCATGGGGCTCGATGGGCCTGTTCGGCATCGACAAGGTGACCCAGTATCACATCGATGCGCCGATCTATGTCTCCCAGCAGGTCTGGGTGCTCAACAAGGCGAAGTATGACTCGCTGTCGCCGGCGCAGAAGAAGGTGATGGATGAGCATTGCTCCAGCGACTGGGCGCTCAAGATCGCGACGCCCTGGGCCGACTACGAGTCCGGCGGCAAGCCGAAGGTGAAGGCATTGCCGGGTCACGATGTCTACCCGCTCACGCCCGACCAGATCGCCGCCTGGCGCAAGTCGGCGGAGCCGATCTACGGCAATTGGGAAGCCGACGTGAAAAAAGCCGGCGGCGACCCGAAGGCCATTCTCAACGACCTGAAGGCGACGGTGGCCAAGCGCAACTCGTCCTACTGACCTTTGGTCGATGAGCAACCCGAGGCGCGGCGCTGAAAGCCGCGCCTCTTTTACGTGCAACAAGAAACCCGCACAGAAAGACAGGACTGACAATGAAGCGTAGCGAAAACCGTATCCTGACGACCCACGTCGGAAGCCTCGTCCGATCGCGAGCCGCGATCGACGCCGTCAGGAACCACGATCAGAAGAAACTCGAAGCCGAGGTCACCGACATCGTTGCGCGTCAGGCCAAGTCCGGCATCGATATCGTCAACGACGGTGAATACGGAAAATCCGGCTGGGCGAATTATATCCTTGAGCGGCTGAGCGGCTTCGAACACCGTCCGAACAAGCTGTATGAAGCGGTCTGGCTCGGCCGCGACCGCATCCGCTTCAGCGAGTTCATGAAGGAGCAGTTTCCGCGCGGCGCCGCCGGCTCGCCGGGACATGCCTGCGTCGGACCGATCACCTACACCGGCCAGGAGGCCATCCGCGGCAACATCGCCGCGCTCAAGGCCGCGCTCGAAAAGACCAAGGTCGAGGACGTGTTCTTCACCGCGGTCGCACCCGCGAGCGTCGGATATGACGCCGAAAACGAATATTACAAGAGCGAGGAAGACTACGTCTTCGCCATCGCCAAGGCGCTGCGCGAGGAATACCTCGAGATCATCAACGCCGGTTTCGTCCTGCAGGTCGACGATGCCGTGCTCGCCAACATGTTCGATCACCTGACGCAGGAAAGTCCGAAGAAGTATTACGACTGGGCTGAACTGCGGGTCGCGGCGCTGAACCAGGCGCTGGAGGGAATCCCCGAAGATCGCATCCGCTATCACATCTGCTTCGGCAGCTGGCACGTCCCGCATGTGGCGGACGCCACGCTCAAGGACATCGCCGATCTCATGCTCAAGGTGAAGGCCGGCGCCTATTCGATCGAGGCCGCGAACGTGCGCCACGAGCACGAGTGGCGGCTGTGGGAGACCAAGAAGTTGCCGGCCGGCAAGATCCTGATCCCCGGCATCATCACCCACCACACGACGACCGTGGAACATCCCGAACTGGTCGCCGAACGCATCGTCAATTTCGCCGGCGCGATCGGCAAGGAAAACCTGATCGCCGGCACCGACTGCGGCTT
>JAEWHY010000278.1 GCA_023387555.1 Pseudomonadota bacterium | reverse complement strand
CAAGGCGAAAGCGCCGGCTCATCGAAGGCCCTGAGGAGTTTCGAGACATCCGCAAGGATCGAGAAGGATCGTAGACAGGCAGAATGATGCGAAACGCTTCATCATGAGCCACAAGTCTCGGCCTGTTTGATCGGAACGCGAGCGTCTACACTTGCAGGACGTCACCACGGGCCTTGCTACCGACACAATCTGCGAGTAGAGTAGCAAAATCGATATTTGGTGACGAACGTTGTTCTCGCGCTACGGCGCTCTGACGATCTTCCTTTTCAAAATCGAAGACTGTGGAGCCGGGCATCCTGCCCGGCAACGATGATTTGCATCGATTTGAAAGGAAAATCGCATGAACACTGGGACCGTCAAGTTTTTCAACGCCACCAAGGGTTTTGGCTTTATCGAACAGAGCAACGGGCAGCCCGATGTGTTCGTTCATATCTCCGCCCTTGAGCGCGCAGGCATGCACTCGCTCGTCGAAGGTCAAAAAGTCACTTTCGACGTTGTGCAGGATCGGCGCAATGGCAAGAGCGCGGCTGAGAATCTTCGCGCTGCGTAACATATACGCCCTTAGTCTTTGACCACGGATGTAATGGCAAAGACCGAGCGGCTTCAGAGAAGGTCGGGCCCGTTCCCGGCCTTTTTTGCGTTTAGTGAGCCTCACAGGCGCGATCGGGCCTTCTTGTCACGCGTCCACTAAGCGTTCGTGGCGTGTGCGGTGGCGCAGTGTCATCGACGCTCGCCTGCCTCGCTGTTCAAGAAATCACGACAACGCATAGAAAGCGAACGAGCCGAACGCCACAAGCATCGTCACCAGAACGACGATGGCGTCCTCGGCGTCCTCACCGCGGTCACGGTCGACGGAGCGATGCTTCATCGCGCGGCAAGCCTGTAGACCGCGTAACCCATGTCGGGCTCGGCGGCGGCGTTCACGGATATCCCGATCATGTAAAAGGCCGCTGCGCAGCAGATCGCGCAGGCGCAGACGACATAGTTCATTGATCCAGCCCTCATTGACCCTCCCTAAACCGAAAACATCATGCAAGGTTCCGGCAGGTCGCTGTGGAACCACTTGAATGGGTGTCGGTTGGATGGAGTGTTCAACGAGCCAAGGAGAACATGATGCGTATTGCTCTTGCCGCTGTTGTTGCGGGCGCGCTGACCTCCACTGCCTTTGCGCAGACGACGGAGTTCTACGTCGTGCAGGACGTGAAGACCAAGAGATGCACGATTGTCGACAAGAAGCCGACAATCACCACGGAAGTGACCGTTGTCGGCGACGGCATCTACAAGACCCGGACCGAAGCCGAGACCGGCATGCGTTCGGTCAAGGTGTGTACGAGCAACTAACGCTTCATCTTCCAGGGCGGAGTGTGCGGGCAGTCTCAGCGGCTCCCGTGAACGGCCGGGAGCAATCCCGGCCTTTTCTTTTGTCAGGCGATGTGGCCGGCGCCAGCATGTCGTGCTCTCAGACAGCGACGCGTCCTGCCGGTCCGTAATTCACCGAAGTTGCGTGTGATGAACCGCGGCAGCCGGCTGACATCGCCGGCGTTAACCCGCGCGGGCATGCGGCGCTCCAACCCGCGCGACTCGTCATATTGACTTGCGGCCGGACATGTCATTGGTTGGCCTACAACAACAAGCCGTGTGGTCGCAGGGAGTGAGCCAGCATGAAACGCCGTGAAATTCTGACAGCCATCGTGGCTGGCACAGTGGGAAGCATAGTCGCCGGTCTGTCGACGCCGGCTCTGTCGCAGTCCTATCCCAGCCAGCCGATCCGGATCGTCGCGCCATTCCCGGCCGGCGGACTCGTTGATGTGCTGGCGCGCGCGGTGGGCGACGAGCTTTCGAAGAGCCTGGGCCAGCCGGTCATCGTCGAGAACAAGCCCGGCGCGGGCGGCAACATCGGCGCCGAACTGGTCGCCAAGGCCGCACCCGACGGCTACACGCTGCTGATGACCTCGCCGGGCATCCAGAGCATCAATCAGTTTCTCTACAAGACGATGCCGTTCGATCCGGAAAAGGCGTTCACGCCGATCTCGCTTGTCGCCGACATGCCGATGCTGGTGCTGGTGCATCCGAAGACCAACATCAAGTCGCTGAAGGAACTGATCGCCGCCGCGAAGGCCAATCCCGGCAAGCTCAACTTCGGGTCCGCCGGTGTCGGCACCACCGGCCATCTCGGTCAGGCGCTGCTGGTCCATGTCGCGGACATCAAGGTGACCCATGTGCCCTACAAGGGCGCGGCCCCGGCGGTGAACGATCTGATCGCTGCCCATATCGACGGCGTCGTCGACAATCCGCCGATCGTGATGTCGCATGTGAAGGCCGGCACTATCGTCCCGCTCGCGGTCGCCGCGAAGGAGCGGCTGTCGGTGCTGCCGAATGTGCCGACCTCGGTGGAGGCCGGCCTGCCGGACTGGCAGGCCTCGTCCTGGTTCGGCCTCATGGCCCCGGCCGGAACGCCTCCGGCGATCGTGCAGCGTCTTCAGGCCGAAACGGCAAAGGCGCTGAAGCAGCCCTCGATGCAGCGCTTCATCACCGAATCCGGCGTCAAGCTCGTCGGCAATACCCCGGCCGAATTCGACAAGCTCATCATCGCCGAGCGCAAGAAATGGGGCGAGATCATCAAGGCCGCCGGCATTCCGGCAAACTGACCAGCGATTACGCGTCCAGGCGATAGCCGCCCTTGGTGAATGGAAACAGCGCCTGGGCGGCCTTCACGCGCGCGCTCGGCCCGGGCGTAATGCCCCAATGGTCGAGCCGGCCGGGCGGCCAGGTCCAGTCCTCGGGCCCGCCGACCCGATAGGAATCGTCGATCTGCTGCATCTCGCCGGTATATTCGATCGGCAGCTCGCCCGGCCCGCAGAAATAGGCGAAGGCGTTGTTGCCCGGCCCGTGACGGCCCGGTCCCCATTCGACCGCATAACCGTGATCGCGCATCCGCCCGATGCCGCGCATCACCGAATCGAGGTCGGGCATCTCGAAGGCAATGTGATTGAGATTGGCGTTGTCATTGAAGCCGAGCACCAGGCTGTGATGATCGGAATTGCAGCGGATGAACCGGAACTGGCGCGTGCGGTCGGACAGCTTGAACCCCAGCGCGCCTGACAGGAATGCGAAGGTCGCATCATTGTCGCTGCAATTCAGGTTGACGTGCGACAGCTTGGTCGGCCGGTCGGCTTGGGCGGCGCCTTCGGCGTGATCCGCAAAGTCGCAGGCCACGGCAAAATTCCGTCCCTCCGGGTCGGTGAAGCCGAAGCCATAGCCGCCGCCGGGGCCGACAAGCCTACGCGGCGCGTCGTCGGTGGTGCTTCCGAAGGCTGTGACCTGCTCGAACAGACGATCGACCGCATTGCGGTCATCTGCTCCCAGCACGATCCGGACAAGACCAGTCTCATTCGCCGGTGCGGCGCGCAGACTGAGCACGTGGAAGCAGCGGCCGGTCGCCCGGAAATAGACAATGCCGCCGTCCTCCGCGACCTCCTGCAGATTCCAGACGTTTGCAAAGAAGGATCGTGCGAGATCGATATCCTGCACGGCGAGATCGACGCTGCGGACAGCGGTGACGGATGCTTGGTTGGCGGACTCTTGGCTCAAGATGGCCTCCGGTATGTCACTGCGTTTTTCCGACGGACGCGGCGCGTTGGCAAGCGAATGCTTTTCCAATCATCCGAAATGACTGTTGCGGCCTGTGTGCCGGCGCATTGGCCGTGGCGCGCGACGTCCTGCTTGGTATAGAGAAGCGTTCTCTCAATCCGACCGGAGCCATCGCGTCGATGTCCCTCGAGCCGCGCAACCACGACTTCATCATCAGGGACTTTGCCTTTCAGAGCGGCGAGCGGCTGCCCGAACTGCGCCAGCATTTTATGACGCTCGGAGAGCCGCGGCGCGGTCCCGACGGGGCGATCGAAAATGCGGCGCTGCTGCTGCACAACAC
>JAEWHY010000221.1 GCA_023387555.1 Pseudomonadota bacterium | reverse complement strand
CGCCGCGACCCTGCTCGTTTTCATCGGCATCCGCGAGGGCTATCAGCCGCGGACCGACAGCGGCCGCTATGTCGCGGTGCTGCAGGCCGACAAGGTGTCGCCCGGCTTCCTGCTGACTGTCGACCTCAAGACCAAGGAATTCACCGTGCGCCGCGTCGGCGCCGATGCGCCGCACGATCGCTCCTACGAACTGTGGCTGGTCCACGACAAGTTTCCGCAGCCGCGTTCGCTCGGCGTGATCGGCGATCAGGAATTCACCCGCTCGCAGCTGGCGGCTTACGATCCGCAGATCATCAACGAGGCCACCTATGCGGTGTCGGTCGAGCCGCCGGGAGGCTCGCCAACCGGGGTCGCGACCGGACCGGTCGTTTATGTCGGCAAGCTGATCGAGGCGGTGCCGTAGCGTTCACCCGGCGTATCGCACAGCCGCTCGTCCTTGATTGGAAGCTGTCGCCAGGAAGAAGGGACCCCCACAAAAAAGTTGCGCCGCCTTGGGGGGAGGCGGCGCAACACACAACGTTGATCCCTGGGGGGAGGGAGATTCAACGTCAGAAAACTAGCGGATCGTCCCGACGTCACCCGCGGTGGTCGTTGGGGTCCCGGCGCGTATGACCGGACCGGCTGCATCGAAGCGCGATGCGAAAGTCGCGTTGCCTTCCGAGAAATTCGGCTTGGCCAGAATGCCGACGCCCACCACCATGATCGCAGCGACGAGCGACACTACGACCACCTTAACGTGGGTCGCGCTATCGGCGCTGCGCAGTGACGAGTTGTTCATGACACTTCCCTGCCTCTCGTGCTGTCCCTATTTGGTCGGGACTTGGTGTCGAACGGTTCATTCGTTGTCCGCTCGATACGTGGAATAAACGTAGGAAGCCTTCATCCGTTCCGCATCGGGCATTCACATCCCGTTGACCAGTTGTGAAATTACGTGACTGTTGTGTCTCGGTCGCGCGAATTCCGGGCGCGTAGTTAATCGGTAAGCCGCAAATTTTGCGAAAAAGCCCCGTTTGCTCAGGCCTTTAGATGCTTCCGACCGTCTTCAACCGCACGCGCGGATGGATTTCCGACTGCGACAGAACAGGCGTTTGCGACCGGAAACGTTCCACGATGCCACGCACAAACGGCCGTATTGACGCGGACGTGACCAGGACCGGTGCTTCGCCTTCGCGCGCCGCTTCTTCGAAGCGTTCACGAATGAGTGTGATGAACTCCGACAGCTTCGACGGCTGCATCGCCAGCGTGCGTTCGTCGCCCTGGCCAATGATCGAGTCGGCGAATGCCTGCTCCCATTTGGCCGACAGCGCGATCAGCGGCAGGTAGCCGGCCGGCGACGTATATTGCGCGCAAATCTGGCGGGACAGCCGGGTGCGCACGTGCTCGGCAATCTGCGTCGGATTGCGGGTGAAGGCCACGGCCTCGGCAACGCCTTCCAGGATGGTCGAGAGATCGCGGATCGAAATGCGCTCGGTCAGCAGCATCTGCAGCACGCGCTGGATGCCGGACATCGAAATTTGCCCCGGCACGATGTCCTTGATCAGCTCGGCCTGCTCCTTCGGCAATTCCTTCATGAGCTTGCTCACCTCCGCGTAGGACAGGAGGTCGGAGACATTGGCCTTCAGCAATTCGGTGAGGTGGGTGGAGAGCACGGTGGCAGCGTCGACCACGGTGTAACCCTGCATCGCGGCCTCTTCCTTGTGCACCGCATCCACCCAGGTGGCGGGCAGCCCGAAGGTCGGCTCGATGGTGTGTATGCCGGGCAAATTCACCTGACCGCCGGCCGGGTCCATGACCATGAACTGGGATGGCCAGAGCTTGCCGCTGCCGGCGTCCACTTCCTTGATCTTGATGACGTAGGTGTTGGAGTCGCTCTGGACGTTGTCGAGAATGCGCACCGCCGGCATGACGAAGCCCATCTCCAGCGCCAGCGCGCGGCGCAGCGCCTTGATCTGCTCGGTCAGGCGGTCGCCGCCATCCTGCGCATTGACCAGCGGGAGGAGGGCGTATCCCAGCTCGATCTTGAGGTCGTCGATCTTCAGCGCCGCCGAGATCGGCTCTTCGGCCGGCGCCGTGGCGAGGGTCGCCGCTGCTTCCTGCCGCCGTTCGGCTGCGGCGGCGGCCTTGTGGTGCTTGTCGAGATGCCAGGCGAGGGCGCTGGCTCCGCCGCCCAGGATCAGGAACGGCAGCATCGGAATTCCGGGCAGCAGCGCCATGACGATCATCACGCCGCCCGACATGCCGAGTGCCTTGGGATAGCCGGAGAACTGGTTGATCAGCGCCTTGTCGGCGGCCCCGGACACGCCGGCCTTGGAGACGAGGAGGCCCGCGGCGGTCGAAACGATCAGCGCCGGCACCTGGGTGACCAGCCCGTCGCCGACGGTCAGCAGCGTGTAGGCCTTTGCTGCGTCGAGAAAGCCCATGCCCTGCTGGGCGACGCCGATGATGATTCCGGCGATCACGTTGATGAATACGATCAGCAGGCCGGCGATGGCGTCGCCGCGCACGAACTTCGAGGCGCCGTCCATGGCGCCGAAGAAACCGCTTTCGTCCTCCAGATCCTTGCGGCGCTTCTTGGCCTGCTCTTCGTTGATCAGGCCGGCCGAGAGGTCGGCGTCGATCGCCATCTGCTTGCCCGGCATCGCGTCGAGGTGGAAGCGCGCCGCGACTTCGGCGATGCGGCCGGAGCCCTTGGTGATGACCACGAAGTTCACGATGATCAGGATCGTGAAGACGATGATCCCGATCACGAAATTGCCGCCCATCACGAAGTTGCCGAAGGCCTCGATGACGTGACCGGCGGCGGCCGGACCTTCATGCCCATGCGACAGGATCAGCCGGGTGGAGGCGAGATTGAGCGCCAGCCGGAGCATGGTCGCAATCAGCAGCACGGTCGGAAAGGCGGAGAATTCCAGCGGCGAATGAATGAACAGCGCCGTCATCAGGATCAGCACCGAGATGATGATCGAGACCGCCAGGAACAGGTCGAGGATCACCGGGGGCAGCGGCAGGATCAGTACGACCAGGATGGTCAGCACACCGACCGCCAGCAGCAGGTCGCCGCGCTTGGCGATCTGCGAAAGGTCGCTGAGGGCGGGCAGCCTGAAATGCCCGCGCGGTGATGCAGCCGAAATGTCGGACATTCAGAACCCGGAAGACCCCTCGAACCCTAGGTAATATTTGCCCGGTGTATGGTTAGCGAACCGTTAACGGGGGTGGCGAGGCACCGCGAAGCGGTTAAGGTCCGTGTCGAATCGGGGGCATTTCATGGCTGAAACGGACAGTCCGGCGTTTGACGTGGCGGCCGCGCAACAATTGCTCGGCGACGTTTTCGCGTCCTGGGTCCAGGACCTGCAGCTGAGCGTCGAGGCCATCCATCGGCCCGGAAGCGAGGGCGGGGCGGGCGCCACGCTGCGTATGAAATTCTCCGACCGGATCTGCCGCGAGGGCGGGGTGATCTGCGGCCAGGCGCTGATGTCGCTGGCCGACACCGCCATGGTGTTTGCGGTCGCCTCCGCCTCGGGCCGCTACCGGCCGATGACCACGGTCGACCAGACCACGCATTTCCTCAAGCCGGCCTCGAATGCCGACGTGCTGGCGGATGCTCGCATCCTGCGCATCGGCCGCACCATGGCGTTCGGGCAGGTGCTGCTGACGCCGGCTTCCGACGTGAAGCCGGTGGCGATGGTGTCCAGCGCCTATGCGCTGATGTGATCGGGGCCCGCCTGCGCTCGGCGGGAATGCCGGCGGCCTCTACCGCTTCACCTCGGCGCGCCAGGTGACCGGCCAGTCGTCCATCGGGATGCGCCGGCAATCGCCCATCGCCCGTTCGAGCGCGAGCTGGAACGACTTGCCGTCCCACACCCATTCGCCCGCGGTGCCACAATCGCCGTAGCCGCGGCCCTTGTTGAAACTCGTCAGCGTCATGGTCTGCGGATCGAACGACGGATTGATCAGCCCGGCTGACGGTGCCTCGCTGTCGGCATTGCCGAGCGCCGCCGGGCGCCGAAACACGGCAGGCCGCAGCGCCGCGACATTGCCGGCCGGTCCGATCAGGAACACGTTCAGGAAGTTGTAGGCGCCGCTGCTGTCCGGGCAGGTGAACTGATAGAGGAATTGGCCGCCGCCAAGCGGGTTGACCTCCTCGATCTGCGATCTCTCGTCATCCTCGCCGCACAGCTTCCGGCCTCTGGCGAGCAGCGCGGGCGGATGCTTCTCCGGCGCCTTGGCATTCGACGGCCTGGCGGCGACGATCACCGGCGGTTTCGGCTGCGGCGGCACGGCGGAGACGGGCTTGTCGCCACGGCGCACCAGCGCGGTCACGGTGTCGAGCCGCTTCTGCTGATCGTCGATCCAGAGCAGCGATGCGACGGCGCCGGACATCGAAATGCGGGCGGCCGCATCGCGGGACTTCCGGCCGTCGGCAAACTGGCGCGTGACCACGATGGCCTTGGCCTTGCGGATCGAATTGATC
>JAEWHY010000208.1 GCA_023387555.1 Pseudomonadota bacterium | reverse complement strand
GTCCACGACTTCGCCGTCGAGCGCCATCGCCACGGTGCGTTTCGCCAGCGAGGGCGAAATGCCCTTGGCGATGTCGGAACCGGTGATGCCTGCGGGAAATTCACGGCGCGCGCCGTCGGGGAAGGTCAGCGTGACCTGAGTCATCGTCGTCTCCTGTAGCTCACTCCCGCGAACGAGCGCGGGTAAGCGGATGTGAAGACCCGGATATAGCAGGGGAATCGGGAAGGGCAATTGGCGCGTTTCCAATTGACCTGGTCGCCCCCGCGAAAGCGGGGGTCCATAGCCACCGCCGGTTATCGATTGCGGCCAAGGCGAGCTTCCACTCGCTTTGCCGCGGCGTATGGGTCCCATCTTTCGCGGGGACGACGAAGACGCGCTCCGCCACCCGTATTCTTGGCGGCGCCGGGTACGCCGTAGTCCGAAACAAAAGGTGAGGGGAATGATGCGCCGAAAGACGCAGGGCATTCCTGACACGCCGGGCTCTCGCGAACCCGGCCGCCTCACGGCGCATCATTGGCGGCGTTCTGGCGCGACACCGGAGGCATCGCACTGACCCCGGACCCGCGTTTGCGTACCTGCGCGAACCGTGCGCAGGCCGTACAGCGAGCTCCTCGCGCACCGGTCGTAGTGCCGGTAGAGCGGGGTCCCAGGGCCTCCCGGGAGCATGGCCGACGAAGCCATGCCCGCAGGCGCCGCACCCGCTCCATCAAACGGCGTCACCGGTTGACGCCCCTCGTTGAGCGAGGTGGAAGAATATAGACATATATTCCTAATGCAGTCAAGTGCAGATTCCAGCACGCAGTGCGTCGCGCGCTCGTCGCGAAATTAGCCGGACAATTACAGCCGACAGCCGCCTAGCGGTGGCGCGGAAGGGAACGAGTAGAAAAAGCTACGCTCGGCCCTTTATTGCCCCGGTTCCGCCACCACCTGCTCCGATGCTTTGCATCCCGAGGCCGCGCGTTCGCACGATGACCCTGTTCCGTCTCCTTGCCACGAGCTTCTGCGTTCTCGCGCTGACCGCCGCGGCCACGGCGCAGCCTGCGCCGAAGTCGCGCGGCACGTTCAAGCATGAGCCGATGATCTTCTTTGTCGCCAAGGGCGAGCCGAATGCGTGCGGGCCCGGTTGCGATACCTGGATCGCGGCGGAGGGCACCTTCGATCCCGACGTGCATGAGCGGCTGAGCGATTTTCTGAAAGCTCCGTCGCGCCGCAAGCTGCCGATCTTCTTCCATTCGCCCGGCGGCGAATTGCAGCCCTCGATCGCCACCGGGAATCTGCTGCGCGAGCGGCGCATGGTGGCGGGGATCGGACAGACCGTCCCGCAGGGCTGTCGGGAGCGCGCCTGGGCCGATGCGGCCTGCCGCAAGCTGATGGCGTCAGGCCGCGCCATGAAGGCAAGGCTCGACATGAGCAGCGGCATCTGTGCCTCGGGCTGCGGCTATGCGCTGATCGGCGCGTCCGGGCGGATCATCGGATCGGGTGCGAAGTTCGGTGTGCATGCGAGCCGCCTCGTGCCGCGTCCCGGCGAGGAGCGGGCGCTGCTGCGGCCAAACAGCGAGACCGCCCGCGAGGCCGAGCGCCAGTCCTACGAGCTTCTGAAGCAATATGTGGCGCTGGCCGGCGTCGATCCGGCGCTGATCGATCTCGCGATGCGAACGCCGCACAGCCGGGTGCACTGGCTCTCGCAAGAGGAACTGGGGCGCTATGGCATCGTGCCGGGCGATTATTTCGAGACCCAGTGGCTGCGGATTCCGGTCTCGAACGGGAAGTTCACGATCGTGAAATCCGTGACCCAGCCTTCGATGGGCAATCCGGAGGAATACCGGACCACGATCATCGGCATCGATTGCGCGGCCGGCGAACGGCCGTTCGTCACGCTGCGGCGGGAACTCGCGACCAACGAGCAGGGGAGCCGTCTCGCCATGCGGATGATCTCGGGCGATGCCTTCGTGCTGGTATTCAACGAGGGGCGGCGGCCGGACTCTTCGACCGAGCTGCGGGTCCAGCCGGTCGCGGCCGACGCCCTGGCTCGCGCCGCGGCCAGCGAGACAATCGTGCTGCGTGAGGAAAAGGAGGCGTGGAGCCGGGAGACGCGGCTTTCCACCAAGGGCCTCCTGGAAGCCCTCGGCGCTACGCCGCTGCGGTGCGGCGGCCGGGCCTGACCGGGAGATTTTCGGCAAACCTGAAATTTTCAGGCCATCGGGAACCCCTGCCGGGATTCGGCGTTTGTGCCGGGACGACAGGACCGAACCGGTGCGGGTTGGAGGCACAATCCCGGACCGGGATCGGGCGTTGGATCGCGACCGGAACTCGATGGATTACGCGCAGAACTCCGCTATCCGGTCCCTGCGGCTCGCCATGCTCGCGGCCTTTGTCCTTCCACTCATCCTGTTCCTCATCCTGGCGGTCATCAATTTCCGGCATATCCATGCCGTGGCCGACGACCGCCTCGAGCGCACCGTCAACATCCTTCAGGAACATGCGCTGAAGGTCTTCGAGACCATCGAACGCAGTATCGCGGAAACCAACGAGGTGGTCCGAGGCATGTCGGATGAGGACATCGCCGCCGACGAAGAACGGCTGCATCAGCGCTTGAGGCAACTCGTCGCGTCGCTGCCGCAATTCAAGTCGCTGTGGATTTTCGATGCGAACGGCCGGGCGCTGGTCAATTCGCTCGCCTATCCCCAGCCGGAGGGTATGAACTTTTCGGACCGCGATTATTTCCGGGCGCATATCGGAACAAGCGGCCAGACCTTCGTCGGCGAAGTGCTCAGGCCGCGGCCGCCTTATGGCGATGTCGATTTCTTCAGCGTCAGCAAGGGGCGCCCAAGCCCTGACGGCTCGTTTCGCGGCGTCATCCAGCTTTCCATCCTGCCCGCCTATTTCGAACACTTCTTCGCCAAGCTGCAATCCGCCTATCCGGGTGGCTATGCTTCGCTGGTGCGCGAAGACGGTTCGGTGCTGGCGCGCTATCCCGCTTTTGCAGCCAACACCGCAAAGCCGATTTCTGCGCCCGTGACCGAGC
>JAEWHY010000204.1 GCA_023387555.1 Pseudomonadota bacterium | reverse complement strand
AGCGCGGCATGGTCGATGTCGACGCAGCAGGCGAACAGCCGCTTCTCCGCACCGGTGGCCGCCTGCAGGTCGCGCTCGCTCGCCGCCGGGTTCACGCCACTGATGAGCAGGCGCTTGCCCTTGCCGGCGCGCAGCAGATCCACGCCGGCATCCAGCCGCGCATGGCCGCCGGTGAGCACTATGATGGCATCCGCGGCGGGCACGTCCCGCGGCGTCGCCAATCGCCCGACATGGGTCGCGAAAACACCGAAGCCGCCAGCACCAATCGCCACGGCCAGGATCAGGGTGTACGCGACCAGCCGCAGGCCGGCCTGCAGGGCCCGCCGGCGCGTGGGGCCTTCAGGCGCCATCCCGGGATCGCAGATTTCGCCGGACGTCCTCACCCGGACTCAACTCCCCCGCGGCCCTCGAGTTTCACCGCTTGAATCTGTCGCATCGGCCATCATCCACCATCCGGATGCCGGCTGTCTATGTCCGTCAGATAGGCGACGACCGTCATGTGGGAGGTCAGCGCTGTCAGCGCGGCAACCGCGAGCACGATCAGGCCGACGCCCGCGTAGCCGGCGGGCCCGATGGCAAAATTGCCGAACAGCGCAGTCGCCTGGTCGGCCTGCGGCGTCGCCATGTTGCGCGACGACCAGATGGAGAACAGCACGAACACGATCATCGCGCCGATCCCACCTGCGGCGGCTCCCTTCATCCCGGTGTGCAGGAAATGCCGTCGGAACTCGGTCGCGATGAAGCGGGCCTCCGCTCCCACGAAATGCAGGACCTCGATGATGTGGCCGTTGCCGGCCATCGCGCCACGCGTAGCGAACACCACGGTTAGCACGGTGGCGGCAAGGATCAGCACCAGCACGCCGAAGCCGATCATCACCGTGGTGCGCGCCATCGCGACCAGCCTGTCGACCCAGGTGCGGTGGTCGTCCAGCGAGGCGGTGGCGATCTCGGCCTGCAGGCGCGAACGCATTGCCGCGAAGTCCGGCCGCTGACCGTCCGCGATCGTCACGATCACCAGCCGCGGCACCGGCAGCTCTTCGATGTCCAGACCGGAACCGAGCCACGGCTCGAGCAGCCGCGCCGTCGCCTTCTGATCGATGATGCGAGTCGAGGCTACGCCGGCGAACTCGGATGCGATGGCCGCGGCACGCGTCAGTGCGGCCTCCATGTCCAGGCCTGCGGCCGGCTTCACCTGGATGGTGGCCTCGCGGCGGATCTGGCTTTGCCACATAGAGGCCGTATCGCGCACCAGGCTGACCGCGCCGAGCGTGAGACAGGACAGGAACGTCATGATGGCGATTACGAAGATCAGCGCCTTGCCCGCGACATTGGCCGGCGGGACGATCGGCGTCATCCGCCGCTTCATGCGGCGGCTTCTGGCGGGAACGACGGCTTCCACCGTCGCGGCGGTTTCCGCGGGCGCGTCACCCATAGATTTCCAGCCTTCCGCCGGCGAGGATCATGCGCCGTGCGTCGACCTGATCCATCAGCGCCAGATCATGGGTGGCGATCACCACCGCGGTCCCCAGCCGGTTGAGCTCTATGAACAGGCGCAGGAGGCGGCGTGCCAGCGGCGGGTCGACATTGCCGGTCGGCTCATCGGCCAGCAGGATCTCCGGCTGCTCGATCAGGGCGCGCGCGATCGCCGCGCGCTGCTTCTCGCCGCCGGACAGCACTGGCGGCAGGACGTTCATGCGATCGCCGAGCCCGACCCACTTCAGCAGTTCGGTGACGTCGCTCCGGTAGCTCGCCTCCTCGCGCCCGCGCACGCGCAGAGGCAGCGCAACGTTCTCGTAGGTCGTCATGTGGTCGAGCAGGCGGAAATCCTGGAACACGACGCCGATCCGGCGCCTAAGCTGCGGCAGCTCGCTGCGCGTGATGGAGGCCCGGTTCTTGCCGAAGATGGTGATCAGGCCACGCGTCGGCCTCAGCGACAGGAACAGCAGGCGCAGAAGCGTGGTCTTGCCCGCGCCGGACGGGCCGCTCAGGAACTGGAACGATCGCTCGGGAATGTCGAAGGTGATATCCCGCAGGATCTCCGGCCCCATTCCGTAGCGCAAGCCGACATTTTCGAAGCGGATCACGGTCGGACCTTATCGATTTCCGGGTTCAAAGGCGCCCCGCCAACCCGGAAAGGACCATCGGCCTGCATGGTTAATGCCCGGTTAATTCGGATGCTCCCAAGGTGCTTCGGCGGCCCCGGTTTAGAAGCGTTAACCATTCCTGGCTATCCATTTTGCGGACAGCGGAAGGACGATTCCGGGCCCTCATGGCTGACCCGCGGACAACACGACCGGTTTCCGGCGAAATCATGACCGGAGCGATGGCGGCGGGACGCCGCCCAGCCGCTGCCGATGTCGTCGACGCGGAATATGAGACGGTCGGTGCGGCTCCGATGGCCCGCGCGCCCGCGCCGAAGCCTGTCCGCGAGGCCGCACCTGTCGCCGGGCTGCGCACGCTGCACCGCATCGCTTCCCCGACGCCACCCCGTCCCCGATGGCAGCGTGGCGGTCCCATCTTCTGGGCGACGGGCATCGGCCTGGCAGCCGCCGCCTTCTGGGTTTCCGGCGGCCATGCGCTGTTCGACCTCGGCGCCCTATACGAAGGCAACACCACACGCGCCGGCCTGCGCATCGCCGGCCTCGCCTCGCGCGTCGAGCAGGCCGCGGCACGCTCGGTGCTGATGGTCGACGGCGAAGCGGTCAACGACGGGGCCGAGCGGCGCACGCTGCCGCCGCTGGCGATCGACGTCACCGGGATTGACGGGACCCGGACGCGCTACAGATTGGGGACATCCGGGCGCTTCCTTGCCGGCGGCGAGCGATTTGCCTTTTCGGCCCGCTTCGAGGTGCCTAAAGAGGGCGTGAAGACCGTTTCGGTCGCCTTCGTCGAATAGGAGCTCCCCGATGCCCGTCGTTCGCGGAAAGTCCATCGAGGTGCTGTTCTCGGCCTCGACCATCGCCCGCCGCAATCTCGAACTCGCCAAGGAAATCGCCTCGCGCGACTATAACGACCTTCTGGTCATTTCGGTTCTGAAGGGCTCGTTCATCTTCGCCGCCGACCTCATCCGCGCCATGCACGACACCGGCCTGTCGCCGGAGGTGGAATTCATCTTTATCTCCAGCTACGGCGCCGGCACCACCAGCGGCGAGGTGAAGGTGCTGCGCGACATCGACAACGACGTTGCGGGGCGCGACGTGCTGTTGATCGACGACATCCTGGAATCGGGCAAGACGCTGAAATTCGCGCGCGAACTGATGCTGTCGCGCGGTGCGAAAAGCTGCTCCATCGCCGTCCTTCTCGACAAGCACACGCGCCGTCAGACGGAACTGACCGCCGACTTCGTGGGCTTCGAATGCCCGGACTATTTCGTCGTGGGCTACGGCATGGACGTCGCCCATGCCTTCCGCGAGCTGCCCTTCGTGGGGATCGTCACCGGCGAGGCCTGACCGATCCGAACATCCGGGAAGGCCTGGTGAAGGCTCCGCGTGGTGAACGGGATTGGCGCGTAGCGCGACCCGTGACCGCATTTTCGCTGGCGCCCTCGCGTCAGCGCATTTCGAGCAGCCGCTCGAGATAGTTGCGTTCGATCTCGGGGCTCAGCGCGTTCCCCAGACGCTTGCGGATCGCCTCGAGGATCTGGCGGGCGCGCTGCACGTCGATCTCGTCGGGCACCTTGACCGAATCGCCGAAGTCCGGCCCGGTCGTGGCGCGCGGCCGTCCG
>JAEWHY010000189.1 GCA_023387555.1 Pseudomonadota bacterium | reverse complement strand
CAAGGCGATGGCCGACAGCGGTGCTCTGATGAAGGAAGCCGCAGTGCGCGCGGCGGCGGCGGCGCGCGAGGTGATTGCTGACGGTGCGACCGAGGCGCTCGGCTCCGCCGCGCGCTCGCTGTTGGGTGCTGCGGAGGAGAGCCAGCAGGATCTTTCCGAGAAGGCCATGCGAATGAAACGCGGCGCGCAGGATTCCGCCGACGACATGACGGAGCGGGGCCGGCGCTACTCCGAACGCGAGCGTCATCACTGACGCATGAGTGCTGCGGTTCGGCGCAAGCCCTTGCCGCCCGGCCCGCGCCTCAAGGGGCGCGGGCTTCACCGCGCCGGTAGGGCACTACGAACAGCGCTGCCACCGGAATGTGCAGCAATATACCGGCAACCAGCAACACAACGATTTCCCATCCGGTCAGCAGCCCGGTAGAGACTTCGTGCGCCAGCGCCCAGATGGTGAAGGGCAGGAACAGCACGATCGAAGTGACCAGGCCGGGATTGTATCCGCGCAGGCGGATCGCCGCGATGATATGGGTCAGCGCGTTGACCAGCGTGCCGCCGATCCAGGCGAGGCCCAGCCAGCGCAGCGGCCCCGGAAACACCACGGCCAGCCCGAGCGGCAGCCAGAGATAACCGACGTTGACGAAAGCCACGCCGCCCTCGGTGACCGGCCAGTCGGCGTTGCCGCTCTTGAAGACCTGCGCATTGGCGAACTGGCGGAATCCGCCGGGCCACAGGTGCTCCTCGATCTGATGGATCATGTAGATGATCAGCAGCGCCGCGAACAGCGACTGTTCGCTGGTCGGCGTGGTGCGAAAGGCGACGAACCACATCGTCACCCCGGCCACGATGAGGACCGGGAGGGCCTTCTGCCAGTCGGCTGAGACGAGATCGATCGGGCGCATGAAATGCTGCGGCAGGGTGGGGCGCACGCGACTCGCTTGGAGACTCTACTCGACCTGCAGAGCCTAGCATGAGTCCGCAGCCAGCGCCGACCAGACCCGCCGCGCCGGAACGTGGCAACAGGCACCGTAGTTCTACGGATTGATCGGGGAGGGGCCCAGCGCGAGATGAGGCGTGTGAATGCCGCCGCGCGAAGGAGCGGACCCGATGCTGACCGATGTTGTCAAATACTGGCTTGTCATTGGCGCGATCATGCTCGTGATCTGGGGCTATTCGGGCAAGCTGAGTACTGCGGTCATTTTCGGCGTGGCGGCCGTCGGCGCCTTCATCTACTGGCGCGTCACCGCGCAGCGCAGGAAGCGTGCGACGCAAGCCCGCCCGAGCGGCGCTCGGTCCGATACCCAAGAGCGGCCGCACGGGGCGTGACTGCGGCATAACCCGTCGCGTCCTCGCAGCCACGAAATCCGCCTCCAAATCGGAACTTTCGGCTCCGTCAGGCAATGTCCCTGAAACACAACAGGGACGAGGCTCATGACGCGACACGGCACACGCAGAACGGAAATCGACGGCGAGCGGTCTCTGCCGCCCGGCGGCGCCGAACCGCCGGTGCTGTCGGTGTCGCGCGAAACGGTGTGTTACCTCATCCTCAAGGCGCGCGAATTCGACGTGAAGGACGTCGCGACGCTCTCGGACGAGGGCTCCGACGGGCCGGATGAAGGCATGCGTTCGGTGCTCGAGGATCGTCCGGACGATCCGGTTCGGCAGGAACTGGTCGCCCAGATCGCCGCGCTGTCCGTCGACGAGCAGGTCGATCTCGTCGCGCTGACATGGATCGGTCGCGGCGACGGCACGCTCGCGGACTGGGCCGAGCTGCGCGATCTCGCCGCCAGCCGTCACAACAGGCGGACGGCGACCTATCTCCTCGGCATGCCGCTGCTCGGCGATTATCTCGAAGAAGGGCTCGCCACGCTCGGCTATAGCTGCGAGGACGTCACCGACGAGCATTTCAGCATTTGACCGGCGGCATCGACGGACCCTAATCGGCGTTAAAGGCTGATAGACTGAGAGGCTGCGGCCGCACGTTCCCGTGCCGGACGGAATATAACGTGTAACTCAGCCTCGACCTGACGATTTGCGTGGCTGTCCTTCGCGTCGTCAGCTGCTCGGCGTTCGGGAACTGAGAGGCAGTGGCATCCAGGAAGGACTTGCAGCTTGCGTCAAGCGCGTTGCCGAGTGCGTATTGAAAGCGATAATAACCATCCGGCAGGCCGTCAATTCGCGCGCTGTTGCCTCGCGAAACGAAGAATGACAGCTTCAGCGCGCCGGTATTTGCATCCCTGATCTTGATGATGGCGTCTCCGCTCGTGCCGTTACTGATCTCGAGCCTGTGGCCGGTCTCCTGCCGGACCATCCGGCGCTCGAGAACCTGTCCAGTGTTCGGAGGCACAGCGCATTGAGGCGCTGCGACCTTCGGGCTGGCGGTGACCGGCTTATTCGACGCGCTGTTGCGCGACAGGAATTGTCCGAGGTCGCCCGCCGGGAAGGGCCGCGCGAAGTTCGATGCAGCCGATGGTGGCGAGGCGGGCTTGTCGAAGAAAAAATAGCCCGCGGCCAGGGCGGGGAGCGCGATCAGCATCGCGATCTGTGCCAAGGCGGGAGCGATGCGGAAATTCCAGGCATTCTTGAGCGGCGGCGTGTTGGCCGGCACCCCCATGGCTTGCAGATGCTGCATCAGCCTGAAGGCCCTGACCGAAATCTCGTTGTCGTCGGCTTTACGCAGGCGCTGGGTCAGGCCGTGGGCGAGCGCCAATGTGCCCTGCGATGCGAAGGCCACAGCGTTGTACCACAGGAGCCGCTCTTCTTCCTGCCTGGAGTAGCGGCCGCCCTTCGCGTTGATGATGACGGTGCCGATCGTCCAGAGAAGTCCCGGAAGGCTCCACCATCCGGCGATCGCAGTGATCAGCGACGATTTCAGCGCGGTCTTGCGGGCGCAACCCGAACAGAAGACGCCACTGACAGGTTTGCGGACGGCCGAAAAAATGAAGCTGAAGACGCGATAGAAGACGATCGGGCGCGGCTGCGCGGTGATGTTACCGCAAACCGAACAGCAGATCGGATCGAGCGTCCTGTTCTTGGTTTCCGATCGCGTTTCGGCGCGCCGTTCAGTGGCGGCCTGCGCGTCATATCGCGCGCGCAGATCCTCATTGCCGAGGACGGCATAGGCCTCACTGATTGCCTGAAAGCGAGCCTTTGCGGCCGGCGACGGGTTCACATCCGGGTGGAATTCTTTGGCGAGACGTCGAAAGGCCGACTTGATCTCGTCCGCAGTGGCTTCGGAGTTCACGCCCAGACGTTCGTAATAACCTCGCGGGTCGTATCCTGTCCCCACCCCAAGCCTCGACGCACTTCAGTTCGTACAAGTGTCTTTTCAGTTTCGCGCTGCGTATAGGCAAAAGCATCCGGTGACACAATGACTGCGTCGGCTGCGCATCAATGGTGGTTCTCGGCCGTTCGAAATTGTCCGTTGAATGGACACGAGGGTCCAGCGGGACTACTCCGCCGCCTCGCGGGTCAGCGTATCCATCAGCCCGACCATCATCGTGACGGTGGGGGCGCTGGGGCTGCCGAGATTGTGGCGCGCGGCGATCCAGTCGGGGTCGTTGTAGGACAGCCAGGTGGTGCCGGCGGCGTCTTCCCACACCAGCACTTTCGACGGCAGATCGAGACCGGCGGTCTGCTGCTCCTGCATCAGGTGGGTGCCGCCCTTGGGCGCGCCGAAGATGACGACTTCGGTCGGCCGCAGCGGCATGTTCACCGATTGCGCATTGGCCGCATGATCGACGCGGGCGAAAACGGTCTGGCCGTGCCGGTCGAGGGCGGCCAGCAGGCGGCGTATGGTCTCCGGCGTCGAAAAGTTGCTGGCGCGGGTGACGATGCCGTTCGCGCCTGCGGTCAGGGCGTTCAGGGTTCCGGCGTTCATGATCCGCTCCGCGGTTCGCCGTCATCTGCAACGGCGAGACTATGCGCGCTTTCGCTGCGGCCCGCCAGCGTCTGCGCATCCCGCCTCATGAACCGGCATCACCCGCGCTCACTGCGCTCCACCTGCGCGCGCCAAAGCTCCAGCGCCTCAAGTTCCTCGGCATATTCGACGATCATCTCGTCATAGGTCAGATTGTCGTCGCGCGCGTCCTCGAAGCCGGCGATGAAATCGCGCGCCTCCGGCGGCACCAGCGCGAAACCGGTGTGGCATGTGCGCGTGTCGCCGCGGCAGGCTTTCGCGCGCCGGCAGGCGGTGCGCGGGCACAGCCGCCACAGGCAATAGAGATCGGACAGCCAGCGCGCCGTGGCGTGGGCGGCGTCGTAATAATGGCGTTCGGTGAGCGGCGTGGGTTGCATGATGACCTCCATTGTTTGTCGCCCCCGCGCAGGCGGGGGCCTATACGCCGTGCGGTGGCTATGGGTCCCCGCTTTTGCGGGGACGACGGCTTCTAAGCATGCGCGATCACCCGTATTGTTTGAGGCGCCGGGTGCGCCTTCACGCTGGTCCCTTCGCGCGGAAGGGACGGGGGACGGAGCGCCGGATGGCGCACTGTCCTTTCAGTGAGCCGCATGTCCTTGCGAACATGCGGGCGCCTTCCGGCGCTCCGTCGTGGCGTTCTCCTTGCGGCGCCGGGCCGCGCTTTGCCTCCATGCGCCTGAGTTTGCGCATGGCGTCAGCCGGCTCCCGGCAGAGGCTCATAGTGGCCTCGGGCGGAGCCCCGGCGCCGCCCGGGGCCGTGCTAGCGAGGCACGGACGCGGGCGCCACATCCTCTCCACGCGACACGGAGCAACCGGTTCGCGTCCCTTCGCGGGATCGGACGCGATGAAGATAAGGCTGCGCCAGGCGAGGGGGATAAGTTTTTTGGACGCCGGCCGCCGATCAGTCTGCGGGGAGGCCGCTTGTCGCCTGCCGGAACGACACCAGCCGCCGTTTCTCTTCATCCCACAATGTCAGCCGCACGCAGCGCAGGCTGTCCAGCAATGTCAGCCGGCCGATATCGGCAAGCTCGGGATGATCGCGCAGCACGCGCGGCAGCCGGTAATAGGGAATGCGGCTGCACAGATGATGGATGTGATGGATGCCGATATTGGCGGTGAACCAGCGCAGCACCGGTGGCAGATCGTAATGCGAGGAGCCGTGCAGGGCGGCATCGTGCAGATCCCACTGCGTGGAGTCGTGCCAGGACGTCTCCTCGAACTGATGCTGGATATAGAACAGCCAGACGCCGAGCGACGCCGCGATCAGCATGATCGGCACATGCACGAGCAGAAAGGCCTCGAGGCCGATGAACCAGATCAGCGTGCCGGCGATCAGCGCGATCGCGGCATTGGTGGCCATCGTGCTGATCCAGGGCAACCAGCCACCGCGCATCAAGCCGACCGGCAGACGATGCTGAAGCACGAACAGATAGGCCGGGCCGATGCCGAACATCACCAGCGGATGACGATAGAGCCGGTATTTGATCCGGCCGAGGCGCGAGCGGCTGAGATATTCGCGCACGGTGAGGGTGTCGATGTCGCCCATGCCGCGACGGTCGAGATTGCCGTGGGTGGCATGATGCATGGAATGGGTGCGGCGCCAGAAGTCATAGGGCGTCATGGTGAGAACGCCGATGATGCGGCCGGTCCAGTCATTCAGCGGCTTGTGGCGAAAGAAGGCGCCGTGGCCGCAATCATGCTGGATCATGAAAAGGCGCACCAGGAAGCCGGCGGCCGGAATGGCGATCAGCAAGGCCAGCCAAAAGCCGACGAAATGAACCGCCGCCCACATCGCCGCCCATAGGATGGCGAGCGGCACGAAGGTGATGGCAAGCTCGATCAAACTGCGGACGCTGTCCGGCTCGCGGTAGCGATTGAGGATGCGGGTCCAGTTGCGGGCCTCGCCGATGTCGCGCGGGGCTGACATTTGCGCCGCCGGCGTGAGGCCGATCGCGTCCGCTGCGGCAATCGGGGTGCCGGTCGTCTTCAGTTTATCCAGTTGAATCAAGGCTGTTCCGTTTCGGCCGGTGACTTTCAGACCGGCAATGCGCCGCCCGCGCTTGTGCCGGATATAGAATATCCGGTGGGCGCCTTAGCACAGCCGGACGCGAAGGGTGGTGGATTTTCGGAGACAAATTTTCTCGTGCAGATGCATCCAGCGAATCAAAAATGCGGGCGTTTTGGCCTCGACCATCGGGTGTTGCTGCGCTCAGTCCGGGCTACGATGGCTGTCCTTTTCTGGTCATGGCCGGGCCGGCGCGAAGCGCCGTGACCCGGCCATCCATCATGCGAAGCATCATGCGAAGGCCATCCATCTTGCGAAGGATGATGGATGCGCGGGTCAAAAGCGTCGGTGACGCCGTCTGCGACGGCTATGCCCGCGCATGACGAAGGCCTTCAATGGCGCGCGCAAACGGAGCGTCATTGCGAGCGCAGCGAAGCAATCCATCTTCGTCAGCGTCCGTAGGGTGGGTCAGGCGCGTCAGCGCCGTAATCCGCCATGGCGCTCGCAGCGAATTCGGGCGGTGGTTTACGCGCCTTCCGGCGCTAACCCACCCTACGGTCCCGCGTTTGCTGCTACGATTTCGCCATGCTCCAGATCGCCGCCATCCTGATTCTCATGCTGGCCGCGCCGCTCGCGGCGATGGTCATCGAAGCCGCAATATCGGGCGGCAGCCTCGTTGCGCTCGCCGGCAAATGGTTCGTGTTCTTCCTCGGGCTGCGGTTGCTGATCGCCGGCGTCTATCAGATCGTGAAGCCGCAGTTCACCGCGCAGACCATCTTCCGGGTCAAGGATCCGAATGCGCTCAAGATCGTCACCGAACTCGGCATTGCCAATATCGCGATGGGCGGCCTCGGCGTGCTGACGATCCTCAATGCGGCGTGGCTCGTGCCCGGCGCGATCGTTCTGCTGGGGTTCTACGGGCTCGCCGCGGCCAAGCATCTGATGAATGCGGAGCGCACGGCGCCGGAGAAC
>JAEWHY010000153.1 GCA_023387555.1 Pseudomonadota bacterium | reverse complement strand
TCGCGCCCTTGCGGCTCGGCGGATGCTGCGGCGCGTCCTCGCGCAGCACCGGAAGCGCATCCGGCCCGTAATTGTAGATCGTACCCGGCAACAGGATGCGCGCACCGGATGCCTGCGCGGCTGCAATCGTGTTGTCCAGCATCGGCAGCACGAGCCGGTCCCAGTCGCGATAGCCGGCCGGGTTTGCGGCGTGGACGATCAGCGAAACGCCCTTCGCCGCCGCCGTCACGGCATCGCGCGACAGCGCATCGCCGGTCACCCATTTGATGCCGCTCGCATCGCTGCCACCGCGCGCACGGCGGCTCAGCCCGCGCACATTCCAGCCCCGCGCCCGCAGCGCCGCGGCCACCTCTCCGCCAATCCCTCCCGTCGCCCCGATCACAAGGGCCGTCCGTTCCGATTGCATGATCCGCTCCATTGCCTGCGCGGCGCACCGCATGGCCGGACCATCGGGGAAAGCGGCCATAAACGAAATTGTCTAAATATCTGCATCCGATATACGGATATGCATGACCTCCACTCCCGCCTGGGATCTCTATCATTCGCTGCTCGCCGTGCTGCAGGAGGGCTCGCTGTCCGGTGCGGCGCGCCGGCTCGGGCTGAAGCAGCCGACCATCGGACGCCATATCGACACGCTGGAAAAGGGTCTCGGCATCACGCTTTTCACGCGGTCGCCGGAGGGCATGACGCCGACGGACGCGGCGCTGGAATTGCGCCCCTATGCGGAGAACATGGCCTCGCTCGCGGACGCCATCCTGCGCAATGCCTCGGCGCCCGCGAACGATATCCACGGCACCGTCCGTGTTTCGGCAAGCGACGTGGTCGGCGCCGAAGTACTGCCGCCGATCCTGACCCGACTGCACGAGGCCCATCCCGAGCTATCGATCGAACTCGTGCTGTCCAATCGCCCCGACGATCTGCTGCGGCGTGAGGCGGACATCGCCATCCGGATGTTCCGGCCGGTTCAGGGCGCCCTGCTCGCACGCCGGATCGGCGATATCGCGCTCGGGCTGCATGCACGCCGCGATTATCTCGACCGTCGCGGGCGGCCGAAGACATTTGCGGATCTTCGCACCCATACGCTGATCGGATTCGACAAGGAGAGTGCGTTCATTCGCAGCATGCGCGACCGGGGACTGCCCCTCAAACGCGACATGTTCGCACTGCGCACCGACAGCGACCTCGCGCAGCTCGCCGCGATCCGGGCCGGCTACGGCATCGGCGTCTGCCAGGTCCCGCTCGCGCGGCGCAGCGACGATCTCGTGCAGGTGCTGGCCAAGACCTTTGCCTTTCCGCTGGAGACCTGGGTCGTCATGCACGAGGACTTGCGGAATACGCCCCGATGCCGCGCCGTGTTCGACGCGCTGGCGGACGGCCTCGCCGACTATGTCAAATCACCGCGGCTTGCGGACTGACGCCGCCATCGGGACGGCGGGAAAGACTGCGACTACCAAAAGCGGCCGGTCGATCCGACCAGAACGGTCACAATGCCGAGCGCAAGATTGATTCCGACCAGCTTGCGGATCATCGCGAGCTGCTTGCCGGCATTCGGCCAGTCCGCCGCCCTGACGAAAGACTGCAGACGCCGCCATGGCGCGAAAAACAGATGCAGATAGATCAGCATCATCAGGATACCGGTCCCCTGCATGATGTGGATGTAGAGCGGCGCGCGGAAGCCACCGTAGACCATGAACATCATGGCATAGCCGCTGACGAGCAGCGCCACGGTCGAGACGCCGACCCACGGCAGGAAGCGCGCGAAGACGTCGCGCCAGAGCGTCAGCCGGGCCGGCGCTTCGAGCGCGCCGGCGGCGGGCCGCAAGATCATATAGGCGAAGGCCATCCCGCCGACCCAGAACAACGCCGCCAAAATATGCGCGGCCAGAAGCACGATCAGCATCGCGGGTCTCCTTCATCAGTCGCGGCAGTATTTGATCCAGCCAGCCCGGAATGTCTACAAATGGAGCCATGAGCAGCGGCCCCTCCCAGAATCCGATCGACCCGATCGCCGAAGGCGACCTGCGCCTCGACGCGCCGGCCTTCCATCGCAACTGGCGGCCGATCTGGGCGGAACTGTCGGGCTATCTGAAGGACAGGCAGGGCAACGTGCTGGAGGTCGGCAGCGGCTCCGGCCAGCATGTGATCGAATTCGCCAGGGCTTCGCCGCATCTCCTGTGGTGGCCGACCGACTACGATGAGCGCAACCTGAAGAGTATCGACGCCTGGCGGCAGCATTCGCAGGTGCAAAATGTGGAGGAAGCGCGTCGGCTCGATCTCTGCGCCCTCGAATGGGGGCTGAACGAGGCCGATTCCGCGACGCTGAGCGAACTCACGGCGATCTTTTGCGCCAATGTGCTGCACATCGCCCCGTGGCGGACGACGCGCGGCCTGATGTGGGGCGCCTCGCAGCGCCTGCATCCGGGCGGACTGCTGTTTATTTATGGTCCATTCAAGCAGGACGGCCAGCACACCGCACCCAGCAACGTGGCGTTCGACGCATCGTTGCGCTCGCGAAACCCCGACTGGGGCGTGCGCGACATCGCCGACATACAGGCCGTGGCTCACGAAAACGGCATGCTGCTCGCGGAAATCGAGCCGATGCCGGCCAACAATATGCTGCTGGTCTTCGAGCGTCGCGAACCGGAGAACCTCAACTCACAGCTCTGACCCGCGGGTTGCCCCGACGAGGCCGGAAGACGCCTTGAGTCGATGACGCGCCGGGGGGACCCCCAGCCATGGCGATAGACGAGGCCCGTCAAACGCTGATCACACCATCCCGGTTCACGAAAATCCGGCTTTCGTCGACCACGTTCGGCAGCATGGCAGCAACATGTTTCCGCAGCTTGATATCGGGCTGATCGTCGGCCGACCAGACCGTGACATAGATATCGTCATTCCAGATCGACACGTCGAAGTCGGCGATCATTCCCGATGCGGTCATGATGGCGAGCGTGCCGGCTGCTGCCTTTGGGTAGTTCATGGCCTCTCCTGCGCAAAAAAATTCCGGACGAAGCAACCCCGCAGTGCCTGGTCCGGATACTGAACGATCCCCGCACCGTTCTCGCACAGCGCGTGTATTGATCGTAAGCGACACCAGAGTGTCGGGACCATGTCAGAAGCGAGACTGCCGTCACGCGTCCGTGAATCAAAAATTTCAGTTCGCGACTCAAAATTGGATTTTGCAATGCACTGCCAGACGCAGTGCACTGTCGGTCCAATGTCATGCAGGCGTCACGCAAGCGATATCGCCGCGCTGCAGCGCGAAAAGCACGCGACATGGCGAACAAACATTGGCGATGCGATACCGTCGAAGGCCACTGGCTTGGAAGGCTGACCGGTTTGAGGCTTTACCTTCAATGGCCAGCCAATGCAGCAGCCCTTCCGGCATGAGCGCATAGCACGACGGTATCTCTCGGCTCCTTACGAGCTACAGCTTTGACCGGAAAACCGACACGACCGGCCGATGCTGTTCCTGTCGCGATTGCGTCTGAACTGAAACTGGCCGCTCGACCGACTGGCAACGATCGTTCTCCCGCCGATCGGCCGGACGCACCCTGGCTACCCAAGCGCGGCGACGACGCAGGCGCACGACAAGATCGAAATGTCGAACACGAATATGAACCGCGTCATTCAAGGGCGCCGACTGAAACTCCGCGACCCGGCATCCATCTTCCCGGTCGCAATTACGAATGAGGCCTCCAGCCTTCGGCCGGCTGAATGACAGCTTCTCGACGCCAGACGCTCCGCGTGTTAGGTCGCAGCCTTCAACGAACAAGGCGACCTGACGGCCCATGATTAAAGAGCCCATTCTGGACATTGCCCACCTCGCCCACCTCGAATTGCTCACACCGAAATTCGAGGAAAGCCGCGACTTTTTTGTCAACGTTCTTGGCATGACGCAGAGCGCCGAGAAAGGTGACAGCGTCTATTTGCGCGCGTGGGACGATTACGAACTTTATTCGCTCAAGCTGACCGCAGCGAAGACCTCCGGCCTCAAGC
>JAEWHY010000108.1 GCA_023387555.1 Pseudomonadota bacterium | reverse complement strand
GTTTTGCGCCACCGCGACGGTTGTCCCGGCAGCGAAAAGTGCTGCCGCGCAGGCAAGGGTGGTGTGTCTGAAAAGTGTCATCATGTTTCCTCCCAATTTCCTGGCTTGATATTTATCGGTGACCCGTCCGCCAGCGGTAAGACGAGCCTTAAAGTTTCAATAAGCCCTAGGGCAGCGCTCCGTATGCACCGCCGCCGGGCGTTTCGAATTGCACCACATCGCCGGCTTTCATCTGACGCTTTCCAGCGCTCTTCGTTGGCTCACCATTGATCAGGAATTGTCCTGCGGCGCCTGGTAGTCCGCCGTCGATTCCGTCAGGACCTCGATCGAGCCGGGTCGTCATCACGCTCATGGTCCAAGGATGCTTGGTGATGAGCCGGAACTGCACCGACTGGCCATCGCCGCCATTGACGCGTCCGCGGCCGCCGGAATTCTTCCGCAATCGCTTGTAGTCGAACACGATCGGCATCGACGCTTCCAGCGTTTCAACCGGAATTGCACCGATGCCGGTTGGATAGCAGGTCGCGCTGGGCCCCGGCTTGGTCGCGCGTGCGCCCATGCCGCCTGAGAAGAAGAACATCGACGATGTGAAACTCTCGCCGCTGTCGTGCTTGCCCTGGATCTGCACGGTCCAGATCGCGCCAGACCCTTCGGCCAGGACTCGATCCGGCACCACTGCATGCAGGGCTTTGAGGATGGGCATCGGGACATACATGCCGACGAGATGCCGGCCGGTCACCGGCGCGGGATAGGTGCAGTTCACGATCGAGCCTTCAGGCGCGGTCATGCGGATCGGCGCAAGGCTCCCGGAATTATTCGGCAGATCGGGATTGAGGCAGGAGCGAATCGCGAAGGTCGTATAGGCGTGTGCGAAATTCAGCACACAATTGACGCCCTGCGCGGATTGCGGCGACGAGCCATCGAAATCGACAAGTATGTCACCAGCGTCCGCGTCGATCGTAACCGCGGCCTTCAGCGTAATCGTCTCGCCGCTCGGGGTGTCGAACGCAGTCACGCCATGATAAGTCCCGGACTTCAGCGCGCGGATGGCCGTCCGCGTTGCCTGCTCCGAACGCTTCAGAATTTCGTCGGATATCATGTCGATGTCGGAAAGCTTGTGCCGTTCGCACAGCCGTTGCAGCAGCTCCGCGACCGAATGCCCGGCAGCGAGTTGCGCCGACAGATCGCCGAGCACGGCCTTCGGCGTCCTGACATTGGACTCGATAACCCGGAACAATGTGGCGTTTGGCTTTCCACGCTCGTAAAGCTTGAGCGGCGCGATCCACAGGCCTTCCTCGTGGACGTCACGCGCCCCGGTGCCTAGCCCGTAGCCGCCGATGTCGGTGTAATGGATCGTGGATCCGAAATAGCCGATGAGCTTATCGCCGAAGAACAGTGGCGTCAGCAGGGTGACATCGAACAGATGTCCTGCGGTCATCCACGGATCGTTGGTGATGATCACATCGCCCGGATGGAGGTCGCCCTCGAACATGTCGGCAAGGATCTTGCCTCCGTTAGCGAGGGAATTGATGTGGCCGGGTGTTCCGGTCTCGGCCTGCGCAATCATGCGGCCGTGCTTGTCAAACAGCGCGCAGGCAAGGTCGCCTGCTTCGCGGACGATCGGACTGAAAGCGGTACGCTGCAATGCCTTGGCCCGCTCCGATACGATTCCGA
Organism: Pseudomonadota bacterium; assembly: GCA_023387555.1. GTDB lineage: Bacteria > Pseudomonadota > Alphaproteobacteria > Rhizobiales > Xanthobacteraceae > Pseudorhodoplanes. The sequence continues at coordinate 2,035 of JAEWHY010000108.1, read as the reverse complement.
TCAGATTGGTCCAGAGGATTTCGAGTTCGACGGGATCGAGATTGCGCATCGATTAATGTCCCCGCAGCACGATGCAGCCAAGGTCGTCGACTGTTGCTGTCCAGCCCGGCGGCACGATGGTGGTGGTTTCGCGCTCTTCGATGACGGCCGGTCCCTCGATCACCTGACCAAGCGCGATCGATACGCGATCGAATACGGCGGCTTCCAGACGATCACCCCAGGCATGGACGAGACGTCGTGACCGCGGTCCGGCGGCCTTGCGCGAAATCTTTTCGCCTATCGGACTACGGTCAAGCTGCGTGGAGGCGGAGAGGCGCCAGGTCACGGCCTCGATCGCGACGTTCGATGAATTGACTCCATAAAGTGCGCGATAGGCATTCTCGAACAACGTCTTCAGCCGTACCGTATCGATGCCCTGTTCCGGGTCGAAATCGAGCGTGACGGTGACCTCATATTGCTGGCCCTGATAGCGCAGATCGGCCTCGTAGCGGAATTCGATATCGGCTGCGCGCCCGGTGGCGTGATCGAGGGCCGCGACCGCCTCTTCGCGCATCTGGCGGAAGACGTCACGAACCTTCGCGCCGTCGAGTTGGTCGATGCGCACGATGTAGCTGCGCATCAGGTCGAGCCGGGCAGGGGTTACCAGAGTGCCGACCGCCGACAGGACGCTCGATTTCGGCGGCACGATCACCCTGGTCGAACTGAGCAGTTCCGCCACTGCGCAGGCATGAATTGCGCCTGCGCCGCCGAACGCAAAGAGCGGCAGATTGCGGTAGTCGACGCCGCGGTCGGCGCTGTGCGTGCGCGCCGACGACGCCATCGTCTCGGTGACGATCCGGAAAATTCCGCGCGCGGTTTCCGTGACGCTCAGGTCGAGCTTTGCTGCGACTTCGCCGATCGCGCGTTCGGCGGCCGCCCTGTCGAGCTTCATCTCACCGCCGAGGAAATTGTCGGCATCGAGCAATCCAAGAACGAGGTTCGCATCGGTCACGGTCGGCTCGCGCCCGCCGCGGCCGTAACAGGCCGGTCCGGGGGTCGAGCCCGCGCTGTGTGGTCCGACTTTCAACAGACCAAGCTTGTCCAGATGTGCGATGCTGCCGCCTCCGGCTCCGATCTCGATCATGTCGATGGAAGGGACGGTGACCGGCATTCCGCTGCCGTGCTTGAACCGATAGCGCCGGTCGACCTCGAATTCGCCGGTCACCAGCGGCGCGTTGTTTTCGATCAGGCATGCCTTGGCCGTGGTGCCGCCCATGTCGAAGGCGATGATCCGCTCGAGACCGAGCCGTTCGCTGTAATAGGACGCGGCGAGCGCGCCGGCGGCGGGTCCGCTCTCGATCATGCGGACCGGGTTGCGGCCGGCAATGTCGGCGCCGACCACTCCGCCGGAACTCAACATGATGAGCGGAGACTGCGAGAAGCCGTCATCGCGCAGGCGGTCGCTCAGCCGGGCCAGATACGGTTGCGCCACCGGCATCGCATAGGCATTTACAGCGGTCGTCGATGCGCGTGGATATTCGCGGATCACGGGTGCGACCTCGAACGAGGTGCAGACGAAGACCTCCGGCAACTCGGCGGCGAGCAGGTCGGCGACGAATTTTTCGTTCGTCGGATTGGCGAAGCTGTTGAGGAAGCAGATGCCGACCGCCGCCACACCATGGGATTTGAGCGTGCGTGCGATTTCGCGCACCTCAGCCGCATCGGGGGCGTCAAGAACGCGGCCATCGGCAAGTGTGCGCTCGCGGATGCCGAGCGTGAGTTCGGCATCGACCAGAGGATCGGGAAACTCGATCTGAGGGTCGTAGACGTCGTAACGGTTCTCGTTCCGGATGCGCAGAACGTCGGTGAATCCCTCCGTGATCAGTAACGCAGTCGGCTGGCCTTTGCGCTCGATCAGCGCATTGGTAACGACGGTGGTCGCATGGACCACAAGGCCGTCGATCTCGCTGGGCTTGAGCGAAGCCTTGGCGAGCACCTGTCCGACACCACGCATGAAGCCCTCGATCAGGTCATGCGGGGTCGTCAGCGTCTTGTC
>JAEWHY010000101.1 GCA_023387555.1 Pseudomonadota bacterium | reverse complement strand
GTCATCAGCGGCGCCGCCGGGTGCGCGTCCTCATGCAGCGGCAGAGCGGCGATGACGACGGCATAGGCCAGCGCCACGATGCCATTCACGATCCACAGACTCTGCCAGCCCTGCGCGATCAGGTGCGGGCCCGCCAGCATCATGATCAGCGATCCGATCGGCATGTAAGCACCCCACACCGCGAGCACGGTGTCGCGATCCTTCGGAGCGGTCACGGCCCGCAGCAGCCGCGGGATCGCCAGCACCCCGGCGAGGAAGCCGCAGCCCTCGACCACGCGGCTTGCGATCAGCAGCGTGCCGTCGGTGGCGAAGGCGCCGGCTAGGCTGCCGATTCCAGCGGTGACCAGGCCCGCGACCAGGGTGCGCTTGGCGCTGAACAGCGAGGCCAGGATGCCGGATGGCAGCCCCGCCACCGCGCCCAGCACGCCATAGGCGCCGATCACCCAGGACGCGACGACCAGCGTCAGCGCCAGTTCCTTCTGCAGCACCGGCACTGCAATCGCCGCCTTGCCGATCTGCAGGGCGATCACGACGCCCGCAAGAATAAGGGCGGCCACCGCGCCCCAGCGTGTCTTGTTGGTCATTTTGCTTCAGTTTGCTTCAGTCGCCGGTCGGCGAAATCCGGAATTCGGTGACGTCGGGCAACGCCCGCAAGTGCTGGGACAATGCGTCGGTTGCGTCCTGCCCGCGGCTCTTGATCATCATCCGGTACTCGAAGATCTCGCCGCGGTCGGTCAGCCGCGACGACAGGTTGGCGACGCTGAAGCCGCGGTCGGCGATCATCCGGCGTAGCGTCGGCTCGTCGATCGCCTTGGCCCGCGCAAAGCCGACGACCAGGTGCGCGTAATGTTCGGACGGCAGCTTGTTCTCGATCCAGCGGAACAGCGACAGGATCGCGAGCACGGTGACGGCGCCGAGCGCGGCCGCGAAATAGAACCCTATCCCCACCAGGATGCCGATCGCGGCGGTCACCCAGATCGAGGCGGCGGTGGTGAGACCGCGGACCGTCAGCCCTTCCTTGAAGATGACGCCGGCGCCGAGGAAACCGATGCCGGTCATGATGCCCTGCGCCATGCGGGTCGGGTCGGTGCGGATGGCCTCCTGCGACACATGCGTCATCCAGATGTCCTGATAGACCGTGACCAGCATCAGCAGCGCCGGGGCGAGGCAGACCAGGGCGTGGGTCCGGAACCCGGCCGGGCGGCCATGGTAGGTCCGCTCGAAGCCGATCAGGCCGCCGATCAGCACCGCGGCCGCGAGCCGGATGGCAATGACGGCCTCTTCCTGGGCGAGGGTCAATATCGTCTGCATGCGGCGGACCATAATCCATCCGGTCCCTGCCACAAGCCTCCGCCCGCAACGCAGGCATGTCACGGCATGGTGGTCATCGGCATGCTAGGCTGCCCGTATGTCCATGCTGAAATCCATCCTGCTGGTCGCGCTGGCCTGCTATGTCGGCCTCGTCGGCGTGATGTATCTGGCGCAGCGCGCGCTGATGTATTTTCCCTATAACGTGCGGATGACGCCGGACGACGCCGATTTTCCGGCGGCGCAGGAAATCATGCTGCGCACCGCCGACGGCACGAACGTGATTGCCTGGCTGGTGCCGCCGAAAGCGAACAAGCCGCTCGTTCTGTATTTTCATGGCAACGGCGGATCGCTGGCGCATCGGGTGACGCGCTTTCGCAAGCTGGTCGATGACGGTACCGGATTGCTGGCGCTGTCCTATCGCGGTTATGGCGGCTCGGAGGGCAGCCCGAGCGAAGACGGGCTGATCGCCGATGCGAGAGCCGCCCATGCCTTCGCGCGGGAGCGGTTTCCTGACCGGAAAATCGTGCTGTGGGGCGAATCGCTCGGCACCGGCGTCGCGGTGGCGATCGCCGCGGAGCAGGATGTCGACGCGGTCATCCTGGAAGCGCCGTTCACCTCTGCCGCCGATGTCGCCTCCGCCGCCTATCCTTTCGTGCCGGTGCGCCTCCTGATGAAGGACCAGTTCCTCTCAGACGTCCGCATTGGCAAGGTCAGGGCGCCGGTGCTGATCATGCATGGCGAGCGTGACCGCATCGTGCCGTTCCGGCTCGGCGAGCAGCTGTTCGCGCTGGCCAACGAGCCGAAGCAATTCGTACGCTTCGCCGATGGCGGGCACGAGGATCTCGACCGCCGCGACCATCTCGCGGCGGCCCGCAAATTCCTCGCGCAGCATCTCTAGAGTTGCCGCCAACCCGCGCCGCGGGAAACGCTAAGCGCATGCGGCGGCGCGATCGTTCCGGATCATACGTGCCGTCCGGTTATCTACCCGCCCTGATCGGACGACGCGTCCCGCTGGTCCGGCAACGGCTTCGGCCGGTCGATGCGAAATTCCCGCAACTTCAGTTTTGTCCGGTGGCGCGTCGATCCGAGTGGACCCACGAAGTATTTTCGTTCCCACTTCGGCGCGGCTGTGTCCGCAGCGCTCGCCTCTTTTTCTATAGCACCGGCTCTCGTGCGCGCCCAATTCTTGAAATCCCGCTTGAGAGCGGGGTTGTCGCGAAGCGATCGATAAACCGGCTGCACTGCTTCCAGGTCGCGGGCGCGGGTTGGCCATAGCTGGCAGATCGGCTCCCCAGCATCAAACCGGACCATGGAGTTCGGTCGCGTGAACATCCAGTTCATGGTGAAGCTGAAAGGTCCCCAATCGGCCTCTACGAGCGCAGTCAAAGGCGAGATGCCATCCTTTGGCATGTTCGTGGGCCCCTGGACGAGCAGATCGGTGCCGTCGTCGGTCCTGAACAGGTAGGGGAGCTTCAGAGTAATAATCCCCGATCCGAAGTGGCTCGTTGCGATCGACGCGGGCCCATCGGCGACGATGCTGATCGCTGCGGCGTCATCCTCTCCAGTCCATGTCGCCGAAAATCCGACAGGATTGCATACTTGCCAGCCATAGGAATTGGCGATGATCAGCGGCAGGCATTTGTAGGCAAATCGGCCCGGGCTCCGGTCCATCCAATCCCGTTCGACAGGTGCGACGCGCATGCAAGGCTTCGCGACGTTCGTATCATAGGCAATCAAATCCATAGATCGTCCCCAGCATGGTCCGACCAAGTTATAGCGCCGAAAGGTTTGGCGCGTCCCTGGTCGCGGATGGAATTTGATCCAGGAAATCACGTCGTTGACGTGGCGTCTCAATCTTTGTCGCGACATCGCTTCCCGCCTCAAAAGGCATTGTCCGACACGATTGGTGCGGTCTAGGACTCCTGTTGGTTGGCTGTGGTTTCTGCCTCAGCCCGTGAGGCCGAATCCGCCGGCAGCGGATGTGCGTCTATTTAGATGGTGCTTTCATGGCTGGGCAGCCACCGCCGATCGACGAGAACGGAATCAACGACGCGCCTGTCGTTCATGGAATCGTGCCGCTGAGTGTCGCGGAGGACACGAACTTAGCCATCACCGGCATTTCGATCAGCGACTCAGACGCAGGCGGCAACCCTATCCAAGTGACGCTGACGGTCGTTCACGGCACCCTCGATATCCGCACCGACGTCGAGGGTGGCCTGACCAGTTCGGATGTAACCGGCGATGCGACTGGCACGGTCACGCTCACCGGAACGCTTGTCCAGATCAACGCCACGCTGGCAGCCGCGAATGGCCTGGTCTACCGGGCCAACTCGAATTTCTATGGATCGGATACACTGACCGTCACCGCCAACGATCAGGGCCACTCCGGGCGCGGAGGGAGTGCACAGGACACCGAACAGGCCACCATCACCGTCACCGCTGTGAATGACCTGCCCGTCTTCGGCAACGCCGGACCGACCGTCAATGTGATCGAAGAGGTCGCATCCATCCTGGATCCGGATCTGACGGTTTCGGACGTGGAACTCGATGCGCGCAATGGCGGTGCAGGAGATTATGCAGGATCATCCTTCACTGTGATGGATACGGATGTAGGCGGTCCCTTCCCGGAAGATGTATTCGGATTCAGCACCGCGGGCGCCAGCTTTACGGTGAACGGTGAAAATCTCCAGGTCGGTGGTGAGACCTTCGCGACTTTCACCAATGGCAACGGCGTTCTTGCGATCTCCTTTACCAGCAGCGGCGCTCCGGCAACGTCAGCGCTGGTCAATGAGGTTCTGCAGCGCATCACCTACACCAACACCAGCGACCACCAGCCTGACGCTTTCACTCTGGAATACCTGTTCGCGGGCGGAAGCGCGAGCGGGACAATCGAGGTCGCGGTCACAGGCGTCGACGATCCGCCGATTGCACGCGACGACACGTTCACCACGACAACTGGCGTAAGCGCCAGCGTTTTCGACGACAACGACCATGGCGCGGACGTCGATCCGGAAGGCGATACTTTTACGGTTATTGCGGTCAGCGGCGGCACTGTCGGTACTCAATTTCAGCTGCCGTCCGGTGCATTGCTTACGCTCAACAGCGACGGAACGTTCGATTACGATCTCAACGGAGCATTCGACTCTCTGCCCGGCCCGGAATCCGGGGCATCTAACCGAAGTGTCGATGACACCTTCACCTACACGATTACGGGCGGTTCAACCGCCACCGTGACAATCACCGTGTATGGTCTGGAAGGCGGCAACGATGAGCTGCTTGGGACCGCGGGCGACGACTCGCTTTTTGCCGGTTCGAGCAATGACACGCTCGATGGCCGGGAAGGCGCGGACACTATGGCGGGCGGGGCAGGCGATGACACCTACTTCGTCGACAATGCCGGCGACAAGGTGATTGAGGTAAAGGGCAACGGCATCGACCACGTCATTTCGTCGGTCAGCTACAGTCTGGCCGGGCAATATATCGAAAGGCTGACGCTCA
>JAEWHY010000098.1 GCA_023387555.1 Pseudomonadota bacterium | reverse complement strand
CCGGCCTTCATCGTCAACCGCATCCTGCTGCCGATGATCAACGAGGCGATCTACACGCTCTATGAGGGCGTCGGCACCGTCGAAGCGATCGATACTGCGATGAAACTCGGCGCCCATCATCCGATGGGGCCGCTTGAGCTTGCCGACTTCATCGGCCTCGATACCTGCCTGTCGGTCATGCAGGTGCTGCACGAGGGCCTTGCGGATTCGAAATACCGGCCGTGCCCGCTGCTGGTGAAGTACGTCGAAGCCGGCTGGCTCGGCCGCAAGACGCAGCGCGGGTTCTACGATTATCGCGGCGAGAAGCCGGTCCCGACCCGCTAGGAGCGGCTTCGGCGTGCAGCCTAGAGTCTCTTCGCTTTTCTTCGAATCGCGAAAAGCCTCTAGGTTCTTGCGTTGACGCGTTTTCTTCACGCGAACCGGTGTCCACTGCGCTCGAAAACGCTCTAGCGGCGGCGTCAGGTCCTGTTGATCGAGACCCCGCCGTCGCACAGCATCGCGCTGCCGCTCACGAAGCTCGATGCATCGGATGCAAGAAAGAGCGCGGCTTGCGCCTGCTCTTGCGGATCTGAGATCCGCTTGAGCGCGTGCATGTTGCGCACGAAGGCTTTCATCTCATCGGTGCCGATCATGGCGTCGGCCATTTGCGTCTGTGTCCCGCCGGGCAACAGCGCATTGACGCGAATGCCGCGCGGTCCGTATTCCACCGCGAGCGATTTCATCAGGCCGATGATGCCGGCCTTGCTCGCCGCATAGGCCGCGACCTGCGGCATCGCCGCGGTATAGCCGACAAACGAACTCACGAAGATCAGCGAACCGGCGCCGCGTTCCAGCATGGCCGCAATCTGGTATCGGGCGCCGAGGAAGGCGCCGGTGAGGTTGACGGCGAGGGTGGCAGCCCAGTCCGTCAGCGCCACCTCGTGCGTCGGGGCCATCGGGCCCAGCATGCCGGCATTGTTGACGGCAATATCGAGACCTCCAAAGTGCGCGCGGGCTGTCTCGACGAGGCACTGGGCATAACGCTCGTCGGAGACGTCGCCCGCCACGGCGAGCGCGCTGCCGCCCGCGTCCGCGATCTCGTCCACCAGATCGTCCAGCGCCTCCTGCCGCCGCGCACCGGCGACGACATGAGCGCCGCTCGCCGCGAACAGCGCCGCGATGGCGCGCCCGATTCCGGAGCTCGCCCCGGTCACGATGGCAACCTTGCCTTCGAGCGTGCGAAGAGACGTGTCCATTCCGATCCTCCATCTTACGATGCGCAAGATGCGAGGCCGGCCGGGTGACGGCCACCCGAAAGCTGGCGGTCCTGTGGGCCGGGCTTACGCTGCGTCCTCCTGCGGAAACAGCGCAAGATACGGTTCGGCTTCTTTCAGAACGCGCATGAACGACGGGCGCCGGGACAGCCGGCCGAGATAGCCGGTCAACTCCGGATGAGTGTTTTTGAGCGGCGCGATCTTGTCGGCATAGAACAGCGCCGGAGCCGCGGCGCAATCGGCCATGGTGAAGGTATCGCCCATGATCCAAGTGCGTCCGGCGATGTCGCGTTCGATCATGTCGAGTGTCTGCTGCAGGTGCGCCTTCGCCTGGTCCACCCCATAGGGATCGCGATGACCCTCCGGCCGCAGGCGTCCGAATACGACACGCTGCACGTTCAGGTTCACGTAATTGTCGAATACGCGATCGTAGACGTGCATCTGCGATGCGACATCGGCATCGCCCGGGATGAGCCGCACGGGGCCGGGAAAGTGCCGGTCCAGATGCGCGATGATCACGCTGGTTTCCGGAATGATCCGGTTCCTCGCTGCATCGCGCAGCACCGGGAATTTGCCGACCGGCCAGATCTTCAGGAAGTCGGCATGCTGCTTCTCGTCCATCAGATCGACGATGTGCGGCGTGAACGGCGTGTCGTTCTCATAGAGCGCGATCAGCACTTTCATGCAGAAGGACGACAGCGGATGGTAGTAGAGCGTGAGCTGTGACATGGCGTTATCCGCAGCAGTGAGTGGGCTTGGCGTCGTCGTACCTGTCGTGGTGCCGCACCCAGTCGTTGAGCTCGCCGGCTTCGGTGCGCTCGTTGCGGCCCTTGGGCGTGATATCGAGCAGATGCTGGCTGCTCATGAAGGGGTCGAGACCGCGCGCGTAGGCCGAATAGGTCAGGTAAATCGCACCGTCGGCATCCTTGAAGAACACGCTGATGCCCGGCAGATCCTCGCTCATGTAGCGCCGGTCGGTGGTGATCGTTCCGAAATTATAATCGATGCGGCCGGCCGCAATCTCGTCCTTGGTGAACTGCACCCTGAAATCGCGGTTGAAGCTGGTGCCGTGCGACGACACCCACGGAATTGTCCAGCCCATCCGTTTCTTGAACGGCGCGATGTCGGACCATGGCGCGCGCGACACCAGCGCCATCGCGACGTCATGATGCGGCAGATGCAGGTTCGCGCCCTGCAAATGATCGGCGAAGTAGCTGCAGCCGTGGCAGCCGGCCTCGGCACCGGGCGCCAGCATGAAATGATAGATGAGGAGTTGGCTGTTGCCGCCGAACAGATCAGCGAGGGTCACGCGTCCGTCCGGTCCCTCGAACGCGTAGTCGTTGTCGATCCGGACCCAGGGCAGCGCCCGCCGGGCTTCGCTGAGTGCGTCGTTCCGGCGCATCAGCTCCTTTTCCTGCGCCATCAACGTGCGGCGCGCTTCCGTCCATTCGTCGCGAGAGACAATCCGGTGTGCAGTCATCAGAGAGCTCCTTCGGTGGTTGCTCGTTCGATCAAGCTGCGGCCCGGCATGGCGCACACGGATAGTCGGCCGGGCGGCCCCTCCACCTGCGGAGCGGGGAGGGGCCGGGGATTGGTGAGCGCCGGTCGGCGCGTCTCGTTAAGCCTTGCGCCGGTAGTGGGCGGACATGAACTTGGTCCACGTGCCATCCGGGCCCTCGATCTGCGACGACAGGACCCAGTGATCGTCGTTCTCGACCGTGACGATGTCCTGGTATTTCGCCATGCTGCCGTTTCCGGCCATGCTCGGGCCGACGGCATCGAGCGTCAGCACCTTGCCGGATGCATCGAGCGATCCTTCATAGAGCCACAGGTGCGTCATCATCGACGCGACGAAGGTGCCGACGAACTTGCCTTTCGCAGGATCGTAACCGAGCGTGATCACGCTCGTTGCTTGGCCTCCACCGGGCATATCGCCGGTGCCCTCGCCGAGCGTCCACAACCCGCCGATCGAGCGGGTGACGCAGCGGCCGGTGGTTTTCATAGGCGGCTGTTCGGGCCCCATCATGCATTCGCCTTCGACGGTCCATTCGCCAACAAAGCGCTGCAGCCAGTGATGCTCCCTGGACGGCTCGGCCATCATCGGGCAATCGTTCTGGGTGGCGTCGTTCTTCTCCGCAGCAGACATCGCTTCTCTCCTTGGGTTGATTTGCTTCGAAATGTTCAGCGTTCGGCCAGCGCCTTCAGGTCCTTCAGGCCCTGCTCCATGTCGGCGCCGATCATCCGGTCGAAGTTCATGAACACGCTGATGACCTTGGCGATGAGCGGCATGTGACCCTGCATCGCCCAGGTCATGGTGGTGGCGTTACCGTTCGGCGCGAGGCTGTATTCGATGACGTTGTTTGCCGTCATTGGGCGCTTCATCGCGAGGTTGAGCGTCACCTTCGAGGGTGTGACGTCGGCGATGGTCAGCGACCCGGCCCCGACGTCGCTGTTGCCGTCCCATTCAAGCCTCGCGCCCGAACCGCTCGGAGGACCGCTGAACGTCTTCTTCATCGCCGGGTCGCGCTTCTCGTAGGGTGACCATTCCGCGCCACGGCGCAGATCGGTCAGAATGCCGATCAGCTTGGCCGGCGGTGCGTCGATCGTCGCGGCGCGCTCGACGCGAAAGCTGTTGGGCCGGGTGATGGCGGCATAGGCCACGACGCAACCCAGCGCGATGACCAGGACTGCAATGGCGATGAGCAGCTTCTTCAGCATGGCGGGTCCCTGTTATCGGTCCGCTAGATGCGCATCGAGCTGGTCGAAGGTGCCGGCGAAGCCGCCACGCATCGAGTCGAACATGCCGACATAGGTCTCGATCTCGGCTTGCGTCGCGTTGACCGGCGCGGAGCGCACGGTCACGATCGTCGCGCCGTCCTTCTCATCGAAGGTGACAGCGTTATGGATTTCGAGCGGGAAACGGCCCTCGAGTTGCGGAAACGGCGCGCGGGTGAGGCCGCCGTCGGCGTCCGAGAAGCCGCTGATATATTCCAGCCGGTGGGGCGCATCGATCAGTCCGTAGACAAATCGGCCGTAGATCGGGTGTCCCGGCTGGAACTCCATCGCGTAGTGAAACATCCCGCCGGGCCTGAGATCGAGCTTCATTACGCGGATGGCGGCGCCTTTCGGTCCCCACCATTTCTGGAGCTGGTCGGCCTCGGTAAAGGCGCTCCAGACTCTTTCGAGCGGTGCCTGCACCGTTCGGCTGATGACGAATTCCTGTTCGATGTCGATCGTGCTCACGATTGATATTCCTTGAATGAGAGGGTGTCGCTCAGTTCTTGTTGAGCGGATGCGAGAAGCTCCACGCATGGCCGTAGGGATCGAGCACCTGGCCGTAGCGATCGCCCCAGAAGGCGTCCATTGGCGCCATCATGACGGTGCAGCCAGCGTCGACCGCGCGTTTCACCGCGGCGTCGCAATCCGGAACGCCCAGATGGAGGACGAAGGTGGTCGCGCCGTTTTCCTTGGGCCCCAGCACCTTGCCGCCGCTGCATTGCTCGCGATACTCCACGAAGTCATCCATCAGATAGATGTGGCATCCGTTGACGATCATCGCGGCGTGCATCAGGCGCTTGCCGTCCTCGGCTGGCATCCGCATGAGCTCGGTTGCGCCGAAGGCATTTTTGTAGAAGTCGAGTGCGTCGGCTGCGCCTTCGATGACGAGATGCGGAACGACGCCCTGTGGCTTCTGGTCCATGTTGGTTTCCTTCCTCATGTATTCGGTCGGGCTGAGCGTTTGCCGCTCGGCGGTGGTGCTGGCTTCCCGGCGCCGGCGATCAGAGGTCGATGAAACTCTTGAAGCCGCCCCAGATCATGCGCTTGGCATCGAACGGCAGCATCTTCGGGTCCTTCATCAGGTCGGCAAGGCGCTTGTCCTTCATCACCTTCTTCAGGATGGCGTCGCGGCTCCTGCGCGATTTGTAGGTGATCCAGGAGAACACCACGACCTCGCCCTCTTTCAGCTTCACCGCCTGCGGGAACGAAGTCCATTTGCCCGGCTTGACGTCGTCGGCGACGCATTCGTGGTAGTCGATCGCGCCATATTCCTTCCAGATCTTGCCGGAGATCGTCGCGATGCGTTTGTATTCCTTCAGGTTTTTCTTGGGAACGGCCAGTAGAAATCCGTCGACGTAAGCCATTTGGGTACTCCTCAATACATTGTCTCGTTCGCAATCTCAGCGGCAGCAAGCGCTGCCGCCAGTATCAGCCATGACCGTGCGCGCAATAACCTCGGAGAGAATGGTGCGCTCGGCGGCTTCGTCTTAGTTCCCAGCTAGGCAGCGCGGGCCTGCGTGGCTGGGTAGGGATCACGCCAGGCGGGGATCTCTTCGAGGTGCGATTTCCAGCGCGCGATATTCGACAGGCCCTCGATCGGCAGGCGGATGGCCTCGGCTTGCGGCAGCGTCACCGACACGGCGAAATCCGCGATGGTGAGGTGATCGCCAAGCAGGAAGGTGCGGTCTTCAAGCGCGCGATCGAGAACGAGCGCGAACTGCCTGGCGAAGCCGATCGCCTCCTCGGTGGCTTTCTCGTCCGGCGCGCCAAGGCCGAATTTCGGCTTGACGAGGTAGTTGAAATAGAGCGTCCCGGCATGCCGCGTGAAATGTTCCGAGTTCCAGAACAGCCATTTCATCACCTCGATCTGCTTTGCCGGATCGTCCGGCAGCAGCTCGGACTTCGCCTTGCGGGCGAGGTGACACATGATGGCGTTCGACTCCCACAGCCTGATGTCGCCGTCTTCCAAGGCCGGAATCTTGCCGTTCGGATTGATCGCCAGATACTGCGGCGTCCTTTGCTCGCCTTTGGCGAGATCGACGCGAATAAATTCGACCGGCGCTTCCAGATACTTTGCGACGGCACATGCCTTCTGGCCGTTGATGGTCTCGAAATAATAGAGCTTCATGGGTCTGCTCCTTGCGTTCAGGCGAACAGCTTCTCGAGCTTGTCGAGCGAGCCGGTCCAGCCACGGCTATGGCCGTCGCGGGCGGCCTCGTCGAAGAATTTCTCGTGCAGCAGCGTCAGGATCGAGCCGTCGCCGTCGCGCTTGATGGTGATGGTGACGAAGGACTCGCGCTCCTTCATGGTGTGCCATGCCCAGGTGAAGGCGAGCTTCTCGTTCGGCACGACCTCGCGGTAGACGCCGCCGACCTGATGGTATTCGCCATCTTCGGTGTGAAAGCCGATATCGAAGCGGCCACCGACGCGCAGGTCGATCTCCGCCTTGGTCACCGGGCCGGAATCCGGGCCGAACCACTTCACGATTTTCTGGGGGTCGGTCCATGCCGCGTAGACCTTTTCCGCCGGCGCATTGAGACGACGTTTGAGGGTGAGGCTTGGCTTGTCGGCGAAGTCGGCGCGGGCGAGGGACATGATTCTTCCTCCACAAAGGCGGCAAGGCGATCGAGCTGCTTCGACCAGAACAGCGCATACCGGTTCAGCCACAGCATGGCGTCCTCCATGGGCGCAGCCGTCAGCTCGCAAGACACGACCCGGCCCTTTTTCGTGCGCCGGATCAGTTTGGCACTCTCGAGCACATCGAGGTGCTTCATGACTGCAGGAAGCGAGACCGGAAACGGCTTCGCGATATCGCTGACCGACATGCCGTCCTGCTTGGCAAGCTGCGCGAGGATCGCGCGGCGGGTCGGGTCGGACAGCGCCGCGAAGGTCGTATCCAGGCTGTCGTTCTTATAGTAAACCATATGGTTAAGTATTGACCCGGAAGCGCGCTACGTCAAGAGCGCCGGTGCGATATTTTCCGGAGGGGCAGGGATGCCTGCGGCGGCTGGTCGCGTTAACCCGCCGTTAGCCGGTTCGTAACCGCTTTGCTTGATCATCGCCCGCGGAGCGGATCAATGGCGGGCTACGGCATCAAGAAGATGGGCTGGACGCGGACACCGTCCGCGTACCAGAGCATGACGGCGTGGCGCGAGAAGCGCAAAGCCTTCCAGGAGAAATACGAAGCGAACATGCAGAATGCGGTCGCCTCGCTCCAGACCGCCTGGAACGATGTCGGCTATAATCTCGGAGAGATCGCGGCCAACCGTGCGATGGCGCGCATCCAGCAAGAGGCCAAGGTCAAGCAGGAAAAGATGCTTGCGGCCTTGGCGGCCGAGCAGAACCAGGTCAATCCGCCGAAGCAGTCGTCCTTCAGCTACAACGATTCCGTCACCATCAGCGGCGGCGCGGTGATCAATCTCTCGGCCAATACGATCACGCACACGGACGGGACCGTGGTGGATCTGAAGACCGGCACCAAAGTCAATGTAAAGGTGTGAGACGGCGATGGATGTGGGAGCGTTAGCGGCGGCTTTTGCCGGCGCAAGGACCGCGCAGTTGCAGACCGCGGTTGCGGCCAGGATGATGAAGATGAATGCCGAGGCGCAGGCCTCCGTCGTGCAGGTTCTCGAAGCTGCGCAGGAGAACATGAAGGCGCTGGTCGCGGCCGGTGTTGGCGGCAATCTCGATATTTCAGTTTAGGCCCGGCACCCCTGCGGCGCGAAACGCGCCGGCGCGACAACCCCTGCAATCCCGGCTCGCTTGCCCTCACCGCCATCCGGAGGCTAGAGGAGGCGCGTAAAAGAAAAATCGGGGTGGGGTGCGTGAGGGACAATCTCGTAATCATTGCCGGCGGCGGCATCGGCGGGCTCGCGACAGCGCTGACGCTGCACCAGATCGGCGTGCCCTGCGTGGTGTTCGAAGCGGTGCGCGAAATGCGCCCGCTTGGCGTTGGCATCAACATGCAGCCCAACGCGGTGCGCGAATTGTACGACCTCGGCTTCACGCAAGCCGATCTCGATCGCGTCGGCCTGCCGGCCAAGGAATGGGCGCTGGTCGGCCTGAACGGCAACGACATTTATTCGGAGCCCCGCGGGCAGCTCGCCGGCTATAACTGGCCGCAATATGCCGTGCATCGCGGCCAGTTCCATATGATGCTCTACGACAAGCTGGTCGAACGGATCGGGCCGGAGGCGGTGCGGCTGGGCAGCCGCGTGTCAGGCTATCGGAAGAATGCCGATGGCAGCGTCACCGCGCTTGTCGAGCATGCCGATGGTGGAACTTCACAGGTGAAGGGCGCCTTGCTGCTCGGCGCGGACGGCATCCACTCGGCGATCCGCGCGCAGATGCACCCGGGCCAGCCGCCGATTCACTGGGGCGGCGCATTGATGTGGCGCGGCACCACATGGGCGAAGCCAATTCGAAGCGGCGCGTCCATGGTCGGCCTCGGCACGCACTTGCAGCGGGTGGTGTTTTATCCGATCTCGCATCCGGATCCGAAGACCGGCCTGTCGATGATCAACTGGATCGCCGAGGTTACGCTGGACAATGCCGAGGGCTGGAAGCAGAGCGGCTGGTTCCGTCAGGTCGAGACGGATGACTTCGTGCACCACTTCGAGGACTGGGTGTGGGACTGGCTCGACGTGCCGGCCATGCTCCGGAATGCGGGGAGCGTTTTCGAAAACCCGATGATCGATCGCGACCCCGTATCGACATGGCAGGACGGTCCGGTGCTGCTGCTCGGCGATGCCGCGCATGCCATGTATCCGACCGGTTCCAATGGCGGGAGCCAGGCGATTGTCGATGCGCGGATTCTTGGCGCTGCCATGGTCGAACATGGCGTCACGCCGGACGCGCTGGCGGCCTATGACGCCAAGCAATGCGGACCGATTTCGCAACTCGTCCTGCGCAATCGCGGCGCCGGCCCGTTCGGGCTGCTCAACATGGTCGACGAACGCTGCGGCGGCACATTCGACAATATCGACGATGTGATCTCGCCGGACGAACGCGCTGCCTTCATGGCCGGTTACAAGGCTGCGGCCGGCTTCGCGATCGAAGCGCTCAATAAGGCGCCGCAGACGATTGCAAAGGGCGCCAGGGTCCGGGGCGCTGAACTGGCGGGACTGCCCGCCTAGTTTCCGATTCCGCGATTAATGTGCGTGGGCGCTGCTTGCGGTTTCGCGAAGGCGGCGCGCTTTGCGTGCGCGATTCTAGTTAATGGTGCGAGGTGCGCGGACCGAATCGAGCGAGAATGCCGGGATATCGATGTCGAAATGTTCCCCGGCCTCCGACACCATCCCGTAGCGCCCGAGCATGATGCCGGACGGGGTGGGCAA
>JAEWHY010000011.1 GCA_023387555.1 Pseudomonadota bacterium | reverse complement strand
CCGCGCCGCAGCACCTCGTCATGATATTTGGCCCCGATCGCCGTAAACGGTTCCTGGGCCGGATATTGGTCGGGTGTCACGTACCCCCCTGATCCCGTATCGGCGGCCTATTTTAGGTTCGAAATATTCCAATGGCGGCGCGGGCAAGAGTCAATAGCGAATGCCATTCATTTATCCTTCCGCGACGTTTTGCTTTTTGAAGACGCGCGGGCCGGACCCGCGATCAGGTCGACGAACAGATCCAGGGTGCGGTCGTCGCAGTCGCCGCGCCGGCGCAGATGGCGGCCGATGACATAGCCGTCGAACGCCATCATCACGACGTTCGCGATGCGCGTTGCGGTTGCAGGGCTACTGCGATCCGCCGACAGCGCGCCAAGCAGCATCGCTGCGACGCGTTGCCTTGTCGCGTAGAGCAGTTCCGGCCGATAGCCCGTGCCGGGATCGGCCGTGGCGATCGCCTGGATGAAATTGTTCGCAAATGCATTGTCCTGGGCCGGGAGATCGCACCACAATGCACGCAGGATGTAACGCACGCGCGAACGTGGGGATTTGATATCCTCAAGCGCCAGCTCGATCTCGTCGAGCTGTGCCGAGAGCCAGGGCTCGTAAAGCGCGTAAAGGATATGAAGCTTGGAAGGGAAATAGCTGTAGACGTTTGCCGTAGACAATTTCGCCTGTTTGGCGATCTGAGAGACTGTGGTGTTGTGGTATCCGTTTTCCGAGAACAGTGAAAAAGCTGCGGTCAGGATCGCCTGCCGCAGCTTTGGTTTCTTGACCTGGGCCATGTTACGGGCGGTCGCGCGGGCGATGCCGCGGCTACAACATCAGCCGCGGGCCTCGCGGGCGACCACCATCTTCGGATCGACGAGCTTGCCCTTGTCGATGATCACCTGATTGTCGAGCGTGACCGTGCAATCGCGCATCGGCACATCGTAATGCCCGCGGGTATTGCGCTTGCCGCCGCCTTGCGAGTTGGGCCCGGTCGAAAACAGGAAATTGCCGGGGAATACGCGCGCCGCGGCGCGGCTGCGCTCCGGTGCGTCGCCGTTGAGGCCAAGACCATACCAGCGGGCTTGCGGATTCATGCCCCAGCCGAGATGGGACACCGCATAGGGATCGCGATCGCTTTCGCTGGTCTTGCCGTCTTCAAGCCAGTCCCGCATCAGCTTGGCGTCAAGCCCGCCCTCAATCTTGACGACGTGACCGTCGCGAATTTCCAGGGTCACCGGATCGACGACATAGCGGCAATAGGGAAGGATGATGATGTCGCCGGGCGCGAATACTACTTTGCCAGTGGCGCTGCCTTCGTTCGGGAAGGTGTGAATGTGACCGGCGCCCCAGTGATCGAAATGTCCCTTTTCGTCGGAGAAGCCCCACTGGGTCATCACCGGGTATTCGCCGCACTCATAGGTGAAGTCGGTGCCGCTCTCGCTGGTCACACGCACGGTCTTGGTGCGTTTGTAGACACTCTCCGCATATTTCATCGCCTCTTTCAGCCCCTTCGGCGACATCAACTGCTCGAGGTCGTCGGGTGCGTCGATGATCATCAGAACGCGCGTGCCGCCGTCCATGACCTCCTTGAGCCATTTCGTGAAAAGCGGGACGTGGAAGATGATGATGAGGTCCGCAGCCTTCACGGCCGCCAGCGTGCCCTTGCACTGTCCGATTGTCGGAACGCCGACCTTGGTCCAGCCCGGGATCGAATTCACGCACATCTCGTAGATGTCGGCGCCGAACTCATCGGCTGCGGCGAAGGCCGACTCGATGAATTCGCGGCGGGTGCCGAGGTCTGAGACGATCGCGATCGTCTCGCCCTTCTGCACCTTCGACAATTCGAACTGCTTGCGGAACAGATAGGTCAGCCGGCCGGGGTTAAGCTCCTGAACGCGGATCGCCGAGTGCTGCATGTGATTGCCTCTGTGCAGATTTTGCGGGCTTCAAATACTGAATATCATTCGGGTTTGGTTGTAAAGGCGGATGTTTAGCGTCAGTGCGCTGGCGGATAGGGGAAATTGTCGCGGCGAACTCGTCTGTGCCTGACCCGAACGCCATTCGTGGCGACGGCCGCGCCGAGGCCCTCCTCGGCTTCAATCAATGAGGGCGATTGGTGTCATGCTAACGGGATGCTGCGGTGCGAACACAAGCGCATCCGTCTCACCCGCGTCCTTCGGCTTCGGGGTCGGAAAGTGCGAGGGCAGTCCGCGACCATCTGGCGGATCAGCGTGCTGACCGGGCGCTCAGCAGGATTCGTCATGGCGGACGATCACGATTGCGGATGCGCCCATGCGCATCAGATCTTCGCGCGGGTCGATCCGCTTTTGTCAGCGGTGGTCGGAACGGACGGGGCAGTTCCGGTCGCGATTGCGCTCGCGAGTGGGTCTATCATCGTCAGTCCGCTATCCCTGATCATTGTTGAAATGGCGGCCAAGGACTCTGGCGCTGCCGCAACGCCTGCCCGGCGCATATCGAATGCATTGTGGCACGCCCTAACCAAGCCCGTCGTTCTGGCGCCGGCTTTCGGCATATTGTTCTCGTTGTGCGATCTGCAGGCCGGCGACGTGGTCGGAGCCTCCCTGAATTTGATCGGCCAGGCCGCTCCCGGCGTTGCCCTGTTCCTCACCGGTCTCATTCTGTCGTCGCAATCCTTTCGTCTTGATTGGCGCATTGTGCGAGCCACGGCGGTGGGGGACATTCTGCGTCCCCTGCTGGCGACGGTTATCGTATTCTCTCTTCCTGTCGGGGCCGAAACCGCCAGGATCGCAATCTTGCTGTCCGCCGTTCCGTCCGGCTTCTTTGGGATTCTTTTTGCCGTAAGCTACCGTCTGGATTCCGCCACGATGGGGTCCATGGTCATAGCTAGCACCGTCGTTAGTGTCCCGACCATGGCGATCGCTATTGCGCTTCTTTTTCCGAACTGAAGCGTCAGGCGCGAGGCTTGCGCTTACGCCAGAGGCCGTCGCAAACAGATCCGCTTCAGATGGTGGAGCGGCGAAAGACATGTGTGCGAAAGCGGTGTCCCGAATTCACCGAAGTAAGCCCGGTC
>JAEWHY010000009.1 GCA_023387555.1 Pseudomonadota bacterium | reverse complement strand
CTTCCATGCCGATGCAGTGCGCGCCGAGCGCCACCGCTGCCGATTCAAATCCAAGACGCGTGCGCGTGCTGGATTGAAAAAACAGCAAGGCAATCGTCCGTCCGAACAATTGCTGCCGCGGGGCGATGCCGGATTCGAAATCATCCGCTGCCTGGCAGAAATCGTCGACGTCATCGAGTGTGAGATCGCGCGCGCTCAACAAGTGCCGAAGCCGGCCCGAGCGAGTTCGTTCACGCCGGCTGCCCTGAACGAGCGCCGGCGCCGCAACAGATAAGTACGCCATTTGCTACAGCCTCACCGCATTTGAGGTAAGGAAAATTTAACTCAAATTGTTCGCCAAGTAAATTTACGCTCTTCGCTGATCACGTCGCGCCGCAGTGAATTGGAACAGCGCGCGACACGACGATGGCGCTGTGTTTCGCGTGACATCGCAGTGAGTTACGAGATTGAGAGGAATGAATCGCGGCTTGCGACTGCGACGTTGCGGTTAACCAAACCTGTAAAGTTCTTGGTCGAAACCTTGGCTCTCACGGCTGACGCCTTGATCTATTCGCGTTGCAGCTTGCGCGGACAATATCGCGGTCAGCGAATGCGAGAGCGGTGCGCTTATCCACGCACCTTCCGTGTGCCTGTTCGCCGGCAAGGGCGGTGCAAATCCGTTAACCATGATGCGCCGCACATGGTTGCGTCGCCTGCGGACTACAGCCGGCGGCGTTCGCAGAGATAATCAGGCTGCGCGCGCCGGCTTGACCGTCTGCCGCACCTCGAACCCTTCGAACTTGGGATGGGCGAGATAGAGCGAGCCGGTGCTCTCGTTGCCGGCCCGTGCATGCGCCTTGCGGAACGCCTCGGACTTCGTCCATGCCTCGAAGGCCTCGCGGTCGCGCCACACGGTGTGCGAGGCATAGAGCGTGTGGTCCTCGGCCTCCGGTCCCTTGACGAGATGAAACTCAATAAAGCCCGGCACGCCGTCGAGATGGGTGTCGCGGGTGAGCCAGACCTTTTCGAAGTCCTGCTCCGAGCCCTTCTTCACCTGGAACCTGTTCATGGCGATGAACATCGTCTGTCGTCCTTGTGAGGCCACGCTATTCGATCTTGCCGAACGTCACATTCGCCGACTTGGCATACCAGTCCAGCATCTGTTCGCCGTTCCAGTGCAGGACGCCGTCGAATTTGGCGATATCCTCGTAGATACGCTCCAGCGGACCGATCCGGAAGGGCTGGCCGCTGATATAGGGATGGATGGCAATCGCCATGAACTTCGCGCGCTGCGCGCTCTCGGCATAGAGCCGTTCGAAACTTTCGATGGCGCGCCGGTAGAGATGGTCGCTCTCATGATGCTGCACAAGCATCATCGGGATGTCGTTGAGCTCCACCGTATAGGGCAGGGTGACCAGCGGCCCGCTGGCGGTGCGGATCACGGTCGGTTCGTCGTCATAGACCCAGTCGCCGATATACTTGATGCCGGCATCGACGAGATGCTCCGGGGTGTCGAGCGTCTGCGTCAGGCCAGGTCCCAGCCACCCGACCGGGCGCTTGCCGGTGAATTGTTCGATGATGTCGCAAGAGCGGAAGATCATGCCGCGCTGATCCTCGACCTTGTGGATCGGACCCTGGTCATAGGCATGGCCCATGAATTCCCAGCCGGCATCCCGCGCTTCGCCGGCGACGCGCGGATAATCCTCGCAGACCCGCGCGTTGATCGAGACCGTCGGGCGGATGCCGAGCCGCCGGTACAGATCGAAGAAGCGCCACACCCCGACCCGCATCCCGTATTCGTGCCAGCTCCAGTTCGGCACGTCGGGCAGCATCGGCTGGCCGGTCGGGGCGGGGAGCACCTGCCGCGCCATCGGCCGGCCGATGTCCCAGACCTCGAGATTGACGATGGTCCAGACCACCATGCGTGCGCCGCCCGGGAGCTTCAGTGGTGGACGGTCGACGATGGCGGAATAGTCGGCGCGTTGACTTGGTATGGTGTTTCCGGTCATTGGGCCCCCCTGCGGGGATGATCCTAACCGCCGCATGACGAGCGGCAAGGTGCGAGCATGAAACTTCCGCTGACCGGAGGCTGCCAGTGCGGTGCGCTGCGATATGAAATTCGCGCCGAGCCGCTGTCGGTTTACGTCTGCCATTGCACGGAGTGCCAGCGGCAGTCGGGCGCGGCCTTCGGCATGTCGGTGATGGTGCCGCGGCCGGCGCTCGTCTACGTCAAGGGCACGCCGCGGCGCTGGACGCGCACCGCCGACAGCGGGCGCACGATCGAAAGCGACATGTGCGAGACCTGCGGAGTGCGTCCGGTCAATCATCCAACCGCGAACGACAGGGTCTCGATCGTCAAGCCCGGCACGCTCGACGATACCCGCTGGCTGCATCCGGTCGGACATATCTGGACGAAGAGTGCGCAGCCCTGGGTGCCGATCCCGAAAGACAGCGTGATCCATGAGGGGCATCCGGCCGATGTCGGCGGGCTGATCGCGGCGTGGACGGCGTATCGCGCCGGGATGCGACAGGGCGAGTGACTGCCGTGCCGTCATCCGCAGGTGCGAGTGAGGCGAGCCTCGAAGGATGATCGGCCGTCGCCCTTCGAGGCCCGCGCGTTGCCCGGGCGCCTCAGGGTGACGGTGCTGGAGTTGCGATGTGTCAGACAAAGCTCCGCCGCCCCTGTTCTTTAGCCGGCGCGGGCGCGCCCGTAGTCCCAAGCATTGCATTCCCAGCCCTGCAAATCGCAAGGGCGCGCGGAACGCCGGGCTTTCAGCCAAGCCCATGGCCTCATGCGCGAATGTGAAAGCGCATGAGCGATAGTCACCACGGACCGCCGAAAACGTCGGCGTTCCGCGCGCGGTGTGTGAGGCTTGCTCTGCGACAACCCCGGAGGACAGACGCCCAGGCACGGGCGGCCAACTTGTTATCCTCCGCTGGTGACCCACGGCCGGTGGGCCGGATCGTCGCAGCTTGGGCCTCCGTGCGGCGCGACACGTCTTATCGCGCGCACACGGCCACCGCATCCCGCCCCGCGTCTTGTGACGCTCATGAGACGCCCCTTGCTGCAGGGACGGGACAGGACAGAATAGACTAGGGGAAGATGGCGGAAATAAGGAAAGAAATCCTAGGATGGAATTTTCGTTTGCGCCGTGAGAGGCGATGGGTTTCGCGTTGCTCAACCCATCCTACGGACGGGAAATGTCCCGGGCGCGATGCAGCACGAAGTGCTGCTTCGCAAAACCGGGACCCAAAGCTCAGCTTCGTAGGATGGGTTCAGCGCAGCGAAACCCATCCGACACGTAAAGACCATCAGACGGTCGTTCCCGCGAAGGCGGGAACCGATAGCCACCGCTCTGGAATATGGGTCCCCGCTTTCGCGGGGACGACGGCTGTTTTTCGATCTCGTGTCTCGGGCGCCGCCCCGTAGGATGGGTTGAGCGCAGCGAAACCCCTCAATTCCGGCGGGCCGCGAGCGGATCGTATGAATCCGGGGGGCACTTCCTCACCGGCGCGATGGGTTTCGCTGTGCTCAACCCATCCTACGGACTACGGACTGTAGCCCGCGTGAGCGAAGCGACATACGGCAGCATGCATCCCGGATATCGCCTCGCTCATCCGGGCTACACTTCCTGCGCTTGATTCTCTCTGCAACGCGATGGGTTTCGCTGCCGCTCAACCCATCCTGCGCCCTCGGCCAGCTGTCGGACGACCCCTAATCATCCTCTTCATTATTTTGCATGCGGCGCTGTTCTGCCGCGTCGCTCATATCGCGGATGACGAAAATCGCGGCAGCGGCCATGCGCCGCTTCTGTTCAGGGGTGAGCGTCGCATACAGCGGCTGCCAGGCGCTGGCCAATTGCTTGAGATCGGCCGATCGCTGCGCCAGCGCATCGGCGCGTCGGTTCATGAACGCGATGGGATCGCGATTGCGCAGGTTCTCGACTGGAGAGCTTTGCGCCCGGGCCCCTGTTGTCTCCATCATGGTTTCAGCCCGGGCCAGCTTGTTCTTGGCCCGGGTGCGGATCGCAGCCTCGACCGCCGGCCAGTATTTTTCCTGATCCGGAGTCAACTGCAGGACGCTCTTGAGAAGATCGATCCGCATATCCGTCAGCGCATTCAGTTCGGCCGGGCTGAAGCGAGCCGACGAGTCCATCGGGGAAGCTGTCGAAGAAGCGGTCTGCGCATTGGACGCGGGAGATGCGGTCACCAGCAATATCGCTGCGCCGATTCCAGCAATTTTGGACATTGGATCCTCCGAAGTGCTTGAAGCCTCAGAGCCCCGCCAGGCTGCGACACGATAAGGAATGCGGTTCGAACCGAAACGTCTTTAGGCGTGAAAGTCACGATTTGCTGAAGACGTTTCGGCTGGTTTCGTTAGGCTCCTTTCACACGCCGCTTTAATCAGCGCGCGCATATCGCGGGGTTCATAGGGCGCAGAGGCTGGCGATCGAAGAGGCTGGTACGATCGGGCCGATGAGCGTGATGTTATCGGCTTGTTCCGCTATGCGAATGTATAGTGGCGGCGACGGCCTTGTCAGGAATATGCCCGCGTACGGGGCTGTTGTTCAGCGATAGACGAAGAGCAAGGGAGGTCGGAATGCTCAAACTTGCTGGATTAGCTTTCGCGTTGGCCATTGCCTCTTCAGCTCAGGCCACCCCCATCGCCCCGATCGAACCGAACAGCATCGTTGTCCCGGTCCGTGAGGCATGCGGGCCGGGTATGCACCGCGTCGGAGCGGCATGCGTTCGCACGCCAGTCCGTCGACAAGCCGCCCGATGTGCGGCAGGCCGACGATTAGTCAACGGTCGCTGCATCTAGACGCATCGGCTATGAAGCAGCCGAGATGATTTGGCTGGGATGACTTGGCGGGCGTTCGCGCAAAGCGAGCGCCGCACCGCGATCAGGCAATAGTCATCGACACCGATCAGAAGCTGCGGCTAATCGCTGGTGCAGCTTTTTCGGAGCAGCGCCGCCAATTGATCCTGTGTGGTCTTGTTGGAGGCCAGCGACTTCCAGATCGTGACCAGCTCGGCATCGCTGATATTAAGTGTATAGCCATTCAGGCTCAGAAACGTTTCGGTGACGACCGCCGACACGCGCTTGTTGCCATCGACGAATGGCTGGCTTTGTCCACCGACGCCGCACGCATATGCGGCCGCCAGGTCAAAGATGTCGGGTGTGCCGTAAGCCAGGAGATTTCGCGGCCGCGCGAGACCGGACTCAAGCACCGCATCATCGCGTATGCCGAGAGGGCCACCGTGCTCAGCCAATTGCTCCTCATGGATGGCGAGGACGGTGAGCTTGCTGATCCAGATGTAGCTCACCTATTTGGCGAGCTCCCTCAGCGCATTGCGTCGTTTGCGCATGACGGTGCGTGCGCGGTTCATCTGAACCTCGAACTCAGGATCATAAGGGGTCAGCCGAAAGCCGCCGGGGGCCTCCGTGACAAATAGAGTGTCGCCCTTTTCGATCTTGAGCGCGGCGGCGATTTCCTTGGAAAGAGTGACGCCCAGGGAATTGCCGACCTGACCCACTTTCAATTTGGCAAGCATGGCTGCTCCCCTGCCGTGTTATAACAATTATTATAACATTAAGACGGGTGGGGGGATTCCGCAAGAGCCACCAGCGCAATCGCCCGTACCGGGCTGCCGCTGCCGTGCAGGATTTTCAGTGGCGCGGCGATGACGATGGCGCCGGTCGGCGGTAGCAGATCAAGATTGCACAGGCATTGCAGGCCGAGCTTGCCGTTGCCGTGCATGATGGCGTGACACGGATAGGGCGGGCGGAAATGCGCGGCCTGTCCGGCATCGGTGCCGATGGTTTCCGAACCGAAGCCGATGACGCCGCGCTCATGCACCAGAAATTCCACCGCGCCGACATCGGGTCCCGGCGTATGCTGCCCGGCCGCGTCGAAATTCTGGTAGGCGACCGGATCCTTGCGCTTCGACCAGTCGGTGCGCATGAGCAGCCATGAGCCTTCGGGAATGCGGCCGTGCTGCACCTCCCAGGCGCGCAGGCGGTCGACCGAGAGCAGGAAATCCGGATCCTGCGCGGCCTGCGCCGAGCAATCGATGACGCAGGCCGGCGCGACGAAGGAGCGGGGCGGCAGCGAGTCGGTCGCAGCATCCGGCCGGGCGCGGCCGGTGATCCAGTGCACCGGCGCATCGAAATGCGTGCCGGTGTGCTCGCCGAACGAGATGTTGTTCCAGTACCAGGCCGGGCCGCGATCGTCGTAACGCGAAATCTCTTCCATGCGGAACGGCGCGCATTGATCGAATTCCGGCGGCAGCACGATCTGCGGAAAGCGCGGCGACAGGGTTTGTGACAGGTCGATGATGCGCAGCGTTTGCGCGGCGAGTGCGTCCATTACGCCGGAGAGGATATGCGCTGGCGAGTTGGTCACTGTCATGCGCGCGACCTTTCAGCCGTCATTCCGGGACGCGCGTCAGCGCGGGCCCGGAATCCATACGCCCGGTCGTGGTTATGGATTCCGGGC
>JAEWHY010000488.1 GCA_023387555.1 Pseudomonadota bacterium | reverse complement strand
CACGTTGCGCGCGTTCTCGACCAGCTTCTTGAGATCGGCGCCAGCGCGCTCTTCACCATTGGCCAACCTGAGCACGCTGTCGTCCAACCCGTTCTCGATCAGGTAGTCTTCTAGCGCGCGTTCGTCCTTGAGATATTGCTCGGACTTGCCGCGGGAAACCTTATAGAGCGGTGGCTGCGCGATATAGAGATAGCCGCCTTCGATGATCTGCGGCATCTGCCGGAAAAAGAAGGTCAGCAGCAGCGTGCGGATGTGGGAGCCGTCCACGTCCGCGTCGGTCATGATGATGATCTTGTGATAGCGCAGCTTGTTGATGTCGAATTCGTCGCGGATGCCGGCGCCGAGCGCGGTGATGAGCGTGCCGATTTCGGCGGAGGACAGCATCTTGTCGAAGCGCGCGCGCTCGACATTGAGGATCTTGCCGCGCAGCGGCAGCACCGCCTGGAATTCGCGGTTGCGCCCCTGCTTCGCGGAGCCGCCGGCGCTGTCGCCCTCGACGATGAACAATTCCGATTTGGCCGGATCGCGCTCCTGGCAGTCGGCGAGTTTGCCGGGGAGAGATGACACGTCGAGCGCGCCCTTGCGGCGGGTGAGTTCGCGCGCCTTGCGTGCGGCTTCGCGTGCAGCGGCGGCTTCCACCACCTTGCCGACGATGGTCTTGGCCTCGGCCGGATGAACCTCGAACCAGTCCTGCAGCGCCTGGTTCACGACATTCTCGACAACCGGCCGCACTTCGGATGAGACCAGCTTGTCCTTGGTCTGTGACGAGAATTTCGGATCCGGCACCTTCACCGACAGAACAGCGGTGAGGCCCTCGCGGCAATCATCGCCGCTGAGCGAGACCTTTTCTTTTTTGCTGGTGCCGGCATCCTCGGCATAGCCCGTGATCTGGCGCGTCAGCGCCCCGCGGAAACCGGCGAGATGGGTGCCACCGTCACGCTGCGGGATGTTGTTGGTGAAGCACAGCACGCTCTCGTGGTAGCTGTCGTTCCACCACAGCGCGCATTCGACGGTGATGCCGTCGCGCTCGGCACTGAGTGTGATCGGCTCCGAGATCAGCGGAGTCTTGTTGCGGTCCAGATATTTGACGAAGGCCTCGATGCCGCCGTCGTAGCGCATCTCCTCGCGCTTCTCGACCGCGTGGCGCGCGTCCGTCAGGATCACTGTGACGCCGGAATTCAGGAAAGCGAGTTCACGCAGCCGGTGCTCCAGCGTCGCGAAATCGAACTCGGTCATCGTGAAGGTTTGCGGTGACGGCAGGAACGTGACTTCCGTGCCCTTGCGGCCTTCAGCCTTGCCGGTCACCTTGAGCGGCGCCTTTGCGACGCCGTCGCCGAATTCCATCTGGTGCTCGTTGCCGTCGCGCCAGATCGTCAGCCTCAGCCACGTCGACAGCGCATTGACCACGGAGACGCCGACGCCGTGCAGGCCGCCGGAAACCTTGTAGGAATTCTGATCGAACTTTCCGCCGGCATGGAGCTGCGTCATGATCACTTCGGCAGCCGACACGCCTTCGCCCTTGTGGATGTCGACAGGGATGCCGCGCCCGTTGTCGCGCACCGTGCAGGAGCCGTCCGGATTGAGCGTGACCACGACTTCTGTCGCGTGGCCCGCCAGCGCTTCGTCGATTGCGTTGTCGACGACTTCGTAGACCATGTGATGCAGGCCGGACCCGTCATCGGTGTCGCCGATATACATCCCCGGTCGCTTGCGGACCGCATCAAGGCCCTTGAGGACCCTGATCGACTCGGCGCCGTATTCGGCGGACGGATCGGGAGTGTTCTGGCGGGCGGGCTCTGCCATCAGGCGCCTTCGAATCAGTTACCGAAAAGGGGACGGAGCGTGTCCTTCGTGACACGAAAAAACAGGGCCGTACAGCCCTATCTAACTATTTGTAATTCAAAGAATTTCAAGCCCACTTGAGGGCAAAAAAGTGGCCCTCGTCGAAGCCCTATTCGGAGCCCTTTTTGCGCCGGTCCTTCGCGCGGCGCGCGGTGCGTTTTTTGTTCGCTTGGCCGGTGCCGGAGTCCGCAAAATTCCCGGTGTCGCCAGCCTCGCCACGCTGCTTGAGCTCATATTTGGGGTTCGGTTGATAGTCCGGAACAGGCTTTGCGAAGGTCGCGAGTGCTGTCGCCCAGATTTCGACCCGCGTTACGTCCTTGCGAAGGCCATCTAGCGCTTTGTTCAACTTCTCGCTGATACCGTCTGATGCTGATGTCTTGCGTGTCATGTCGATTGCCCGCCCCGCGGCGTCCCGGCTTCTCCCTTCATCGAAGGACAAAGCCGGACCTGGGACGGGGTTCCTGATCGCGCCGGTTGAAAAAACTGCGTGACGCCGGGAACCTCAGTCCCGGCTTGCAAGCCGGCCGGGTGTCACGTCGACGATCTGTGCGGCGTTGGCGATCTCCGCAAACGCCTGCGGATCGGCGCCGGTCATCCAGACCTGGGCGCCGAGTTCGGTCAGCGCTTCGAACAGGGCGTGCCGCCGGCCGGGATCGAGATGTGCGACCACTTCGTCGAGCAGGAGCACCGGGGCGTATCCGGTCATGCCGGCCAGCAGCGCGCCATGGGCGAGCACCAGGCGGATCAGGATGGCCTTCTGCTCGCCAGTCGATGCATCCGATGCCGGTATGCCTTTCGGGCCGTAGACCACGCGTAGATCAGTGAGGTGCGGGCCATCAAGGGTGCGGCCCGCCGCAGCGTCGCGGGAACGATTGTCCCGCAGGATCTCGCGATAGCGCTGCTCCACGTCCGAGGCGGGAAGCGAGACCGATGCCTCCTCCATCCAGCCTTTCAGCGCGATCTCGGCAAAGGGAAAGGCGGTCGCCGCGCC
>JAEWHY010000454.1 GCA_023387555.1 Pseudomonadota bacterium | reverse complement strand
TCCAGCATCGCGCCGGTGGACGGCGACGGAATCTTGCCGAAGGTGTTTCCCATATAGAGTTTGAACCCGATCACGCCGCCCGCGATCAGTTCCGGCACATGGTCGATCGTGTCCTCGCCGAGAAGTCCGTAGAGGCCGAAATCGACATGCGCCCTGGACGCCGCGATGGCGTGCTTCTCAGCAAGGATCGTGCCGTTGGCTGTCGGCGGGATGGTGTTAGGCATGTCGAACACCGTGGTGACGCCGCCGAAGGCTGCAGCCGCGGTGCCGCTCTCCCAGTCCTCCTTGTGCGGATAGCCGGGATCGCGGAAATGCACATGCACGTCGATCGCGCCGGGCAGGATATGCAGCCCGGTTGCATCCAGCGTCTCGCGCGCAGGCGGCATCGCATCCGGCGCACCGACCGCCACGATCTTTTCGTCCCTGATCGCAACGCTTGCTGGGAACGCGGCGTCCGGCGTGACGACGATGCCGTTGTTGATGACGAGGTCGGCGGTGTCGGTCATGCGAAGGCTCCACTGCCTTGCAAAACGAGCGTATCCGCCGCGAGCGCGGTCTGCTCCCTCCCCCTGAATGGGGGTGGGTTGGGGTGGGGGTCAATCAGCGTCTCAGACAAGACCCCCACCCGATTGCCCGCGCTTCGCGCCGGCAATCGACCTCCCCCTTTCAGGGGGAGGTGAAGAAAGACAAGTGAAGGGCGAGCGGAATGGATATCTCGCAATTTTATCGTTTCGCTCATCGCCATCCCCTCACAGCATTGCCCAGCCGCCATCGACCGGAAGGTCGACGCCGGTGATCTGCCGCGACACGTCGCTGGCCAGGAACAGGCACGCATTGGCGACATCCTGGTCGAGGGTGACGCGCTTCAGCGCATAATCCGCCGCATGGCGTTCCATCGCCTCTTCCAGCGTGATGTTCAGCCGCCGCGCCATGTCCGCGCAGACCTTGTCGCGGAAGCGCGGGCCGTCGACCATGCCGGGCGCGACGCAATTGACGTTGATGTTGTGCTGGCCGACTTCCAGCGCGAAACTCTTGGTGATGCCCCGCAGGCCCCATTTCGAGGCGGAATAGGCCATGCGGCCGGCGCGCCCGCGCATGCCAAAGGTGCCACCGACATTGACGATCTTGCCGTATTTCTGAGCAATCATGTCCGGCACCACGCTGCGCATGGTGTGGAAGCAGCCGTTCATGTTCAGCGTGACGATGTCGTCGAATTCTTCCGGCGTCGTCTCCGCGCCGGTCTTGCCGACCGGCCCCGATCCGCCGGCGACATTGACCAGAATGTCGATGCGGCCGAACGCCTTCTTCGCCTCGTCCACGGCCTTGTCGCACTGCTCGGGCTTGGTCAGATCGCAGGGGATCACGATCGCCTCGGCGCCCGCGGCCCGCACCTCGTCCGCCACCGGCGCGATGGCGGAAACATCGCGTCCGACGAGTGCGAGCTTCGCACCCTCCGCGGCGAAGGACCTGGTGATCGCAGCACCCATGCCTTTCGCCGGCCCGGTGATCATCGTCACACGGCCTTTCAGTCCCAGTTCCATTGTCGTTTTCCCGGTCTTTCTACAGGCGCTCGGCGATCCCTCCCCTCTCATGCGGGGGAGGGATCAGCCTCGTCAGAACAGCTTCTTCGGCAGGTCGGCGGCCGGCGGCAGGAATTCGGCGGTGAACACCTCATCCACCGTCGGCGTGCGCGGCAGCTTGTTGGCCTGCACCAGGATGTCGATCGAGGTCTTCAGGCGCTCCTTGTCGACATTGCCGAGGCCGATCTTGGCGATCTCCAAATGGTTCATTTCATCCTTCAGGGTCGCATCGAAACGCTCGCGCTCGACCGGAACCTTGATCAGCGGCTCGCGCTTGGCGACCGCGGCGACCGCGGCCTCCGGATCCTTCAGCGCATCCTGAATGCCCTTGTTGAGCGCGCGCAGGAAGCCGGCGACCGCCTTCGGGTTTTCCTTCACCAGCTTCCGCGAGACGATGATGGCGTTGGAATACAGGTCCATGCCGTAATCGCCGAAGTTGATGTAGCGCAGCTTGTCGTCGGCAACGCCGATCAGCTTCGCGGAAAACCGGATGGTGTTGACATAGCCGAACACCCCGTCCACCTGGCCCTGCATCAGCATCTGCTCGCGCAGGTTCGGCTGCATGTTGGTGATCTCGACCTTGCTGCAGTCGATCTTGGTGATCTGGCACAGCGCCGGAAACAGCTTCAGCGCGCCGTCATTGGCCGCGCCGCCGAGCTTCTTGCCGACGAAATCCTTCGGCTCCTTGATCGGCGAGTCGGCCTTGACCGCAACCGTGAAGGGCGGCCGGTTGTACATGACATGGACCGCGACCGGCGCATCGTCCGGCTTGCGCGCGGCGAGTTCGATCAGCGCATTGATGTCGCCGAAGCCGACGTCATAGGTGCCGTTGGCCACCAGCGGCACGGCGGCGCCGGAGCCATTGCCCTGGTCCAGCTGCACGTCGAGGCCCTCCGCTTTGAAATAGCCGCGATCGTCGGCGAGGAAGAACCAGCCCTGCGGGCCCTGGTATTTCCAGTTCAGCACCATCTTGAGTTTGGTCTGGGCCGAAGCGGGCACGGAAAGCGACAGCGTGCAGCCGATCGCTGCCGCGAGTGCCCACGTGAGACTTCGCAAATGCTTCATTGACGCGCTCCTGTTGTCGGGGCTCGGAGGCGGAACCCCTCTGCCCAGCGAACGTGCAATCTCCGTGCCCGCTCATCTTGGAGGCAGACGCTAGGCGCATTCAGTGTTACGTTCTGCCGCTGATTTTTTTCCAGGGCGATGCCGTATCGGCATCGCTAGCGGATCGGCGGACAGGCGCCTCTGACCCAAGCCAATGAAACATCTACGGTTTTTGCATTATTTCGACGCCGTCGCCCGCGCCGGATCGATCCGCAAGGCGGCCGAACGGCTGAATGTCACATCGTCGGCGGTGAACCGGCGGATCATGGACCTTGAGGCCGAGTTGGAAACGCCACTGTTCGAGCGCCGCCCGCGTGGCGTGCGCCTGACCGCCGCCGGCGAATTATTCATCCATCACGTCCGCGGCCAGACCGCGGATCTCGACCGCGTCCGCTCAAAAATCGAGGACCTGAAGGGGCTGCGGCGGGGCACGGTCCGCCTTGCCGCCAGCCAGGCGCTGGCGCTCGAGTTCCTGCCGCAGCAGGTCGCGGCCTACCGCGCCCGGTTCCCGTTCGTGCATTTCGACATCCAGGTGCTGGATCACAACAAGGCCATGCAAAGTCTCGCGGACTACGAGGTCGATCTGGTGATGGTGTTCCGGCCGCCGTTTCAGCCGAATTTTCGTCCGCTGATGACGTTCGAGCAGCGGCTGGTCGCGATCATGCCGGAAACCCACCCGCTCGCGGCCAAGCCGACGATCCGGCTGCGGGACTGCACCCGCTATCCGGTCGCCCTGGCCGACCCCGAAATCGGCGGGCGCCGGTTGCTCGACGAGGCCCTAGCGCGGCGCGACCTGCGGTTCGACGTCGTCGCGCAATCCAACTCCTTCGAGTTCCTGCGGCACCTCGTGATGCGCGACAACGTCATCTCATTCCAGATCGCGATCGGCGCCGCGACCGACGAGGCGCGCGGCATCGTGGTACGCGAAATCGACGAGCGCGACGCGCCGCGCGCCGACCTCGTGCTTGGCCAGTTGAAGGACCGCAACCTTCCGGTGGCTTCGGCGAAATTCGCCGAGCAATTGTCACAATCCTTGCTGGAAATGCGCGGCGAAGCCTTGCGGGCCAGCGCGCGAGGCGCCCTGCAAAAAACGCCTGCATGACGCCTGCGTGCAATCCGGAATAGACAAGGCCGACCCATGCCCAACGCTCGTGGACACCGCTTCGCCGCCCTGACGATCCTGTCCCGTCTCCTCGTCCTCGCGTGCGTCCTGCTGCCGGTGGCGGCGCTGGCCGATGTCCGGGTGAAGACCGCCGGGCTTGCGCCCGCCGGGCTGGTGCTGGTGATGGACGCCAAGGGCAACGAGCTTGTCGCACAGAATGCCGACCAGCCGTTCGTCCCGGCCTCGGTCGCCAAGGTCGTCACCGCCTGGCTGGCGATGGAGGTTCTTGGCGGTGACTACAGGTTCGAGACGAAGTTCTATCTCGACGACAAGCGGGTGCTCTATGTGCGCGGCGGCGGCGACCCGTTCCTGATTTCGGAGGAACTGGCGGAGCTGGCGAAAAAGCTGGTCGCGGTGATCGGCAAGGCGCCGCTCGCCGGCATCGTGCTGGACGCGAGCTATTATCCGGCGGACCTGCGCATTCCCGGCATCGAGGATACCGACGAGTCCTATAACGCGCTGAATTCCGCGCTCGCGGTGAATTTCAACACCGTCAATGCCGTCCGCAAGGGCGACAACGTACGGTCCGCCGAAAAGCAGACACCGATCACGCCGCTGGCGGCCGCCCAGTTCCGGGAGCGCGGCCCGAATGGCCGTGGCCGCATCAGCCTCGCCCAGGACCCCAATGTGAGCCTGCGCTATGCCGGCGAGCTGATTGCGGCCTTCATCGACCGCGCCGGCGGCAGTGTGAAGGGCGACATTTCGGTCGGCGTTGTGCCTGCGGGACTGAAGCCGGTCTACGTGCACCGGCAGTCGCGCCCGCTGTCGGCGATCCTCGCCGACCTGCTCAAGGCGTCGAACAACTACATCGCCAACCAGGTGTTCCTGGAGATCGGCGCGAAGCGCTTCGGCGGCCCGGTCAGCCTGGAAAAGTCGCTGAAAGTCGCGAACGAGATGCTCGCCGCGCAGGGCCTCGCCGCCGACATCAACCTCGAGGAAGGCTCCGGCATCAGCCGCGACAACCGTTTTACCGCGCGCGGGCTCGCGCGGGTGCTCGCACTGTTCGCGCCCCATGCCCACCTGCTGCGCGGCCCGGACGACAGCCTGACCAAGAGCGGCACGCTGGACGGCGTCCGCACCCTCGCCGGCTTTGCCGATACGAAGAGCAACGGGCGCGTGCGCGTCGTGATCTCCCTGCGCAGCAACGATGGGGCGATGCGCTACCGTCTGCTGAAGGCCATCGCGTCCGGGCTTTGAGCCGGCCGGCGGAACAACCGGCGCGGCTCGTCGTTGCAGCGTGGATCGCGCGAGGCGCGCATCTACCCCAGGAGCGAACACATGCCCAAAACCAAGACCTTGGAAGACCTCTTCCACGACACACTCAAGGACATCTACTTTGCGGAGAAGAAAATACTCACCGCATTGCCGAAGATGGCCAAGGCGGCGCAGAGCCCCGAGCTCAAGGCCGCCTTCGAAAAGCATTACGGCGAGACCGAAGGCCAGGTTGACCGCCTCGAAAAGGTATTCGCGGAGATCGGCGCAAAGCCTCAGGGCAAGACCTGCGACGCCATCGTCGGCATTATCGAGGAAGGCAAGTCGGTGATGGAGGAATACAAGGGCACACCTGCCCTCGACGCCGGCCTGCTCGCCGCCGCCCAGGCCGTCGAGCACTACGAGATTTCACGCTACGGCACGCTGCGGACCTGGGCGGAAGAGCTTGGCTACAAGAGCTCGGTCAAGCTGATCCAGCAGACGCTCGACCAGGAACATGCAACGGACGAAGCCCTGACCAAGCTGGCAACCAGTTCGGTCAACCAGCACGCCGAAGCGGCCTGAAGAAGGACCAAAAGACATAGGGCTCCGAGCCCCTAGAGCGTTTTCGAGCGAAGTGGACACCGGTTCGCGTGAAGAAAACGCGTCAACGCAAGAACCTAGAGGCTTTTCGCGATTCGAAGAAAAGCGAAAAGACTCTAGGGGCTCTATTTCTTTGTCTTGAACCAACCGAGGATGGCCGTGCCGGCCGCGAGAATCGCCGCAACGAGAAACCAGCGCTTCTTTTCGTATCGCCTGTTATTTGGCCCGATATAGCCGCTCATTTGAGCTTGTCCGCCTTGTTGCGTTTGTGCTCTGGCGCGTTCGCAAGCACCGAAACGACCATCCTCTGCAACCGCGCCGGCGGCGATTTGGTTCCGCTATGTCAAAAGACACGCGCTGCATCGGGACGGCTCTCAAGGCGACGCGCCTGCTTCCATCCGGCAGTCGTGAAGCTGAAAAGCCGGAGTCACTTCGGTGCGCTGGCTGCGTCGCTCCCATCCGAAACGGCACCTCCACCCGCGTAGCGGTTCAGACCGAGCGGCGCGCGATTGACGTTGCGGGCCGCCTCAAGAAGGTATGGCGCCGCGCCCGCGCTTCGCTCCGCGATCGCCGCATAATCTGCGTTGACCTCCGCCATGATGTCGCGCAGTTCGCCGCGGAAATCGTCCCAGTCGATCCGCGTCGGCTTGCCGCCTGACAGCACGACCTCGCCGTCGACCATGACCGTATCCACGCCGCGGCCGGTCTCGCTGTAGACCATCTGCCGCGCCGCGCTGTTGAACGGCTGATAGGCGTAATCGGACAGATCGATCAGCACGAGATCGGCCTTCATGCCGGGCTTCACCTCGCCGACCTCACCGGCCAGCCCCACCGCACGCGCGCTGCCGACGGTGGCCGCATCGATCGCGTCGCAGGCGAACACGCCGGATGGCTCACCATCCATGCCATGCGCGAGCAGCGCATACATCTTCATCGCCTGGAACAGGTTCTGGCAGTCGCTGCAACTGCAATTGTCGCAGCCGAGCGCGAGATTGATGCCGGCGCGCCTGAAATCGATCAGCGGCGCGGTGCCATTCTTCAGCTTCAGATTGGCCAGCGGATTATGCACCACACCGGCGCCGGCCTCCGCCAGTACGTCGATCTCTGGCCTCGTCAGATAGACGCCATGCGCCAACGTCGTGCGATGCGTGAGCAGGCCGATCTCGCGCATGTAGCGCACATAGGAGCCGCCGAATGTGCCGTAGGCAGTGCGCGCCCTGGCGAGTTGCGCGCGCGTCTCGTAGGCGTGGGTGAGCACCGGCAGGTCGAAGTCGGCCGAAATCTCGGCCAGGCCTTCCAGCAATTCCGTCGAGCAACGCTGCGGCCCGGACGGACCGATTGCCCAGCGCAGCCGCGGCGGCAGCGGATTTTTCCGCGCCAGTTGCGCGCGGAGGAAGGCGAGATCGGCTTTCGCATCGCCCGGCTTGCCGTTGATGAGAGCCGCGACATCGGCGGGCAGGTCGCGCGGCAGGAACGGCTCGATATCGAGCGCGGCGAGGTCGCGGACCGCGATCGAGAACACCACCCGGATGCCCACTTCGTCATAGGCCGCGAGGATGGTGTCGAGCGTGTCCTCGTCCTGCGGCACCAGCGAGTTCATGTCCTGGATCGTGGTGATGCCGTGCCGCAGCGCCTCCAGCGCGCCGAGCAGCGTGCGCGCGCGCAGTTCCGCCTTGCTGCGCCTGCCCCAATAGGCCGGCTGCGAGTGCAGCGCCCAGACGTCGAACGGCATGTCCTCGAACCGGCCTTTGCTGAGGACGTCGTAGGAATGGTAGTGCGCGTTGACGAGACCGGGGATCACCAGCTTGCCGGTGGCGTCGATGATAAACGCTCCGCCCTGCTCCGCGGATTGCAGCAGCGCGCGAACACGCGGCGAATCCGGCGCCTCGACCGCGAGGATGCGGTCGCCGTCAACGATCACATCGCGAAACGCCGGGAGATGGATGTCACCGTCGCGATCATAGACACGGCCGCCGCGGATCAGTGTCTTGGCCTTCTTGGAGGTCATGTCGCTGCATCTCGCTCAGCCGTCATTCCGGGGCGCCGCGAAGCGGCGGGCCCGGACTCCATGTTTCCGACTGTGGTTATGGATTCCGGGTTCGCGGTCTTCGACCGCGCCCCGGAATGACCAAGCCATCAATTCGGCTTCGGCGCGAACATCCGCTCGGATTTCTCCGGCAGGAACGAGCGGTTGAACACTTCGGACGCCTTCGGCTTGGCCTTCAGGTCATAGGCCTCGGCGATCACGTCGATCGATCGCGTCAGCTTGCCGTCCGTCAGGTCGCCAACGCCAAGCTCGGCGAATTCGGCGCCGTTCATCAGATTGCCGAGCGCATAGGCGATGCGCCTCTTCTCAACCTCCGCATTGATCAGCGGCTCGACTCTCGCGAGAGTCTTCACGCCCATCTCTGGATCGGCGATCACCTCCTTCAGCGCCTTGTTGATGGCGCGCACAAGGCCGGCCACCGCCTTCGGATTCTCCTTCAGCAGCTTCTGCGAAACCATGACGCCGTTGGAATAAAGGTCCAGCCCGTGATCGCCGTAATTGAACCAGCGATAGTCCTTGTCCGGATCCTGCCGCTGCTGGACCAGGTTCATGTAGCTCGTGACGTTGAATACGAGCGAGCCCTGCACCTGATCCTGGATCAGCATCTGCTCCTGCAGGTTCGGCGCCATGTTGAGGATCTCGATCTTGGCGAGGTCGAGGTTGTTGGCCTTGGCGAGGCTCGGCAGAAGGCGCAGCGTCGCGCTGCCGGCGGGTCCGCCGAGCTTCTTGCCCTCGATGTCCTTGATCGACTTGATCGGCCCGCTGGCCTTGGTGACCAGCACGAAGGGCGGGCGGTTGTAGATCTGGTAGACCATCACCGGCGCTTCGCCCGGCTTGTTGGCAGCCTGCTGGATGATCGCGTTGATGTCGCCGAAGCCCGCGTCATAGGCCCCCGACATGATGCGCGTGATGGTCGCCGCCGAGCCCTCGCCCTGGTCGATCTTCACGTCGAGACCTTCGGCTTTGAAATAGCCCTTCTCGAGCGCGACATAATACCAGGCGTGAATGCCCTGATGCTTGAAGTCGAGCGTGAAGCGGATCGGCGTCAGCGCTTGCGCGAGTGCGGGCGCGGCCGACAGCAATGCGAACGCGCCGGCCAGCACAGCGCGGCGCGCGAACCCTTTGCTCATCATCGATAAAACTCCCTTGCGCCGGTTCAAGCCGCCACCGGCGCTTGAGCCACCAGACGCGTTGACCTGGCGAGCAGAACGAGCAATCGGCGTGCCAGTCGCCCGCTGCCCGACCACGCTAGAGCCGATGCCCGCGCCGATCTGCCGCCGATTTCCGTGCGCAACGATGCCGAAACGACATCGCAACTCCCGTGGGCAACACTGCGGCCTCATTAACCGCTTGCCGGATCGCACTTTTTTGGGCGCGCCAAAACAGGCGATGCGGCCGGATCGGGAAACAGCATATTGTTTGGGCAGCCTCGCCGCGCGCGGATCACCGCGTATAATGCCGGCCCGGACCTTGGAGACACAGATGGCCCAGCTTCCGCTTGCCACCGTTCACGGGCTCTTCCACATCGCGATCAAAACCGCGGATCTTTCCGCGACCGTCCATTTCTGGACCCGAATTCTGGGCCTGAAAGAGATTCATCGGCCGGATTTCGGCTATCCCGGCGCCTGGCTCGCCTGCCCGCAGCCGGGCGGCCTCGCCATCATCCACATCTACGCCGGCGGCCCGGCGCTCGGCCCGGAAGGCAAGGCGCCGTACGGCACCAGCGCCATCGATCATGTCTCGCTGTCGTGCTCGGGCTTCCGCTCCTACATCGAGCGCTTCAGGAAAGCCGGGCTGGACTGGCGCGAAGCCGAGGTGCCCGGAACCACGCTGTGGCAATTGTTCGTCTATGACCCGAGCGGCGTGCAGCTCGAACTGACCTTCGAGGGCAGCATCGAGGGGAACGAACCGCCGGACCTGTCGCCCGGCCGGGCCTATGTGCCCGGGGCCAGTTTCTTCTCGCCGGCGACCTATCCGAAGCTGCTCGAGCCGGCGTGACGGCTGCGGCGGGGCGCAAACGGCACCGGTTCAGAACCCGTCCGGAAGCCCCGCCCAGATATCCGCCTCGGTCATCGGCCGCGGCAGCATGCTTTGCGCCGAGATGTACCTGAGTGCCAGCGCGACGCTGGGCTCGATCGCCTTGCGGCCGATCGGCAGATCCTGGCTTGCCGGGCAATCAGCCCAGGCGGCCTTCGTCGCCGCCCAGAATTCCATCAGCGCATCGCGCTGCGTATCCACGACCGACTGCTTCGCCACGATGACGTGGTTCACCGGCACGAAGCCGTGCCGGCGCACGAAGTCGCGGCCCGCCGCTGCGGCATCGGGATAGACATCGGCGAGATCGGGATCGGTGGGCTTGTCGTTGCCGACGATCACCGCGTCGAGTTCGTCGGCCCGCAGCATGTCGAGCAGCGCGCTGCCAGGCTTGGCCCGCGTCGCGAAGGCGGGATCGGAATATTCCGCGACATGCGGGTCCTCGAAGGTGGTCCAGCGCACATCCTGCGGCGTGACCCCGAAACTCTCGGCGAGAATGCCGCGCAGCCACGCGCCCGTGGTCTGGCTGTAGGCGCGCACCCCGATCCGCTTGCCCTTCAGGTCGGCCGGCCCCTTGATCGCGTCATTCTTCGCCAGCTTGATCAGGGCGACTTCCTGCGATCGCGCGGCGACGGCGGCCGGCCGTTCCCGCCGATGTTCTGAGGCAATCCGCCTGCATCGGGCGAGCTTGCTCGACTGTCATTGCCCGCGAAAGCGGGCAATCCAGTC
>JAEWHY010000425.1 GCA_023387555.1 Pseudomonadota bacterium | reverse complement strand
GCCTTTATTCCAACGGGACGGGCAAGTTTGTCCTGGATCCTTTCAGCAACCTGATTTGTAAGGCCCCCAACGCCTATCTTGCCGCTTCATTTCACACGGTCGACAGAAGTTGTCGCCGCAGCGCGGGCGGAAACCCAAGTCTTGCTTCTGATTGGCCTGAACGCATCGACATCCCCACACGCACTACAGGCCACGCAGGGGTGCTCTATCGGTATCTGGCCCACCGGTTCCACGCCAAGGTGTTCATCTTCGGCGACACGGCCTTAATTGGTTCGTCCAACCTGACGGATGGTGGCCTTCTTCAAAACCGCAAAGCGGTTATTCAGTTGAGCGGGGCGGGCGACGCAGAAGCGGTCGAATCCGACTAAGGCCCTCTTTTTTGAATTGTGGGAAGCCGCGGAGGTCTTAACTCCAGCAACGCTGAACAAATTCGAAGCGGCGTGGGCCAAAGCCAAAGAGCAGATCCAGACAAAGACATGGAAGATGCCGTTGGCCGCGCGGAGCCGACAGCGCAAACCAAGAAGCAAATTCTCAGACGCGCTCTTACCAACCAGATTCGGGAACAGTACCAGCCGGCGTGCGCCAGGCGTTGCAGCTGACCGGAAAACAGGAGCTGACCGAAGGCTTATTGTGTCTGCACGCCTTCGCGAACGAGAACGCTTCGTCCAAGACAAGAGTTGGCAGAAGATTCTTGGGGCGCGAACACTGTGGAACGCGCGAGCGACGTTTCTACATTTACTCCATGGACCGGGAGATTTTGTCGTTCGCCTGCACGACATTTTGTACGACGCGGCTTGAAAACTCAGTGGCTTCAACATTTTCTGCGCCCTGGAATTTGATGGGAACCGTCAGGCCTGAGGAGTGTCGGCCGATCAACGGGAGGACGAAGGCGCTTCGGTTCTTCGGCTTCGACGTGAAAGTTTGGCGCCTTTCGGTCAAACACCGTCTGTCAAGTGTCGGAGAGGTGGGCGCAGTCTCCGATCGACCGTCCGTTTCTCCCCCCGGATCCCGCCTTGACTTGCTTCACAAACCTGCTGCACAATTACTCGCATCAGGAGTTAAAAGGTCTTTAAATTCAAGCACTTACGCCTGCCGAGGTTCGTTTCCTCTTCTGGGCACCATCCCCTCATTGATACCGCACCAAAAATCACGTTTTCCGGCGGTTTCGCAGAAAATCGTCTGATGCATTGTTTGGTCACGCAGCATCAGAAGCAGGCCGCAAGTCGCGATGTTGACCTCTGATATCCTGGGGGGTAGCCTTCCGTTGTTTTGAGAACGCCCACGAGACTTTTGTGAAAATTGTTGCCGCCATACGGCTCGCTGTCGCGACCGCGTTAATCTTCCTCTTCTTGGGGACGACGGCGTTTGCGCACGAAGGCCATTCTCATGGCGGGCAAAGCGAGCGGGCCAGCGAAGCGGCAAGTTCAGCACATCTTGAAAGTGCCAAGTTGCCATTTGCTGCTGCTTTCTCAAAATTGAACCTCGCAGATCTGCACCCTGGCACCACCGGCACGGTAATTTCTGCGTCATCCGATTCCGGCTGCGAATATGGCTGCTGCTGTTGCGGCAGCGGGTCTTCCACATGCGGAATGTCCGGCTGCTCGGCGCTCGGCTTGCCGGCCGCCGATGGTTTCGTTCTGCGTCCCATGACCTCGGACAAGCTGGTATTTGCTATCGCCGACGTTCTATCTGGACGCGTCGGTTCCGGCCTCGACCGGCCCCCAAAAGTCTAATCCTTCAAATTCTGTGATGTGAACCGCCATGCCTCGCGCATGCGCGGATAGCCGCATCGATTCCTGTTCCGGCTATTCGGGTCAACGCCCGTGCTGCGTGACAGGCGATGCAAAGCCGTACATTCAAAGGATTGAAGACGATGAGATACACCCTGGGGTGCTGCGTCTTTGCAGCCGTATGCCTCGCCTCGTCGCTTGCGATGGCGCACGGCGGCGAGGACCATGGCAACGAGGAAAAAACGGTCGACCTGGGAATTGGGGCGCGCGTAGCGGCAAGCTCCGAACTCTACGAAATTTCTGCCGTCCCGACTGCAGCTGGCGGTGGCAAGCTCGTCATCCATCTCGCCGATTTCTGGTCGAACAAGCCAGTCAAAGGCGCAAAGATCGACGTCACATTCGGAGAGACGACTGCGCAGGCCTCCATCGTCCAAGATCATTATGAGTTGCCGGCGCCATGGGTAACGAAACCGGGAAGCTACGCGCTCACCTTTTCCGTTGTGGCTGGCAATAATTCTGACCTGCTGATCGGGACGCTCGATATACCGGCGGCATCAATTCAGCACACGCACGAGAGCATTTGGGATCATATCGTCCCGCGCCACCTGATTTCTGACGCGAGCGGAAAAAGCACTGTAGTAGCAATTCTCGATCTACCCGATAATTCCCGCCGCGTCGCTGACGGGTCGATCTTCATGCCCAAGGCAACGCAAGCCCTGCTCGGCGTCGAAACGCAGCGAACCCCGCAGGCAAGACCGATCTCAAAAATCATGAGTTTCGCGGGGCAGATCGTCACTGATCCGAACAAGAGCGGCATCGTGCAATCGCTGCTCAATGGCCGCATAGAACCGCCGGAGGGCGGCTTCCCGGTTATCGGCTCCCGCGTGGAAGAGGGCCAGGCTCTCGCCTATCTCATGCCGCGCGTTGAGCTTGTCGATCAGAGCGACATCCGC
The DNA here is from genome assembly GCA_023387555.1 of Pseudomonadota bacterium. GTDB lineage: Bacteria > Pseudomonadota > Alphaproteobacteria > Rhizobiales > Xanthobacteraceae > Pseudorhodoplanes. Next base: position 1,575 of record JAEWHY010000425.1, on the reverse strand, counting down.
CAGACGACCGGTGATCTCGACCGCCAGATCAGGCTCGCTGAGGCAAAGGTCGCACGCTACGACAAGCTGAAGAATGTCATCGCCGAGTCGCTTATCTCCGACGCGCATACGGAACTCGACGGCCTTAAGGCTCGCCGCGCCGAAATCAAACCTGTTCTCGGTGTGCGTCAGCCGCTGAACGCGCCGGCCTCAGGTCTAATTGCCGTCGCGAATGTGACGGCAGGCCAGGTTGTCGATCCCCAGACAACTCTGTTTCAGATCGTCGATCCGAATAGTCTTTTCGTCGAAGCACTGGCCTTCGATCTTTCGGCAGCACCCGGCATCGAGCGCGGCGCTAAGGCGGCGAGCGCCCTCACCTCCGACGGGCGGAAGCTCTCCCTCGAATTCGCAGGGCGCGGGCTTTCGCTGCGTCAGCAGGCTGTTCCGCTTCTCTATCGCATCAACAGCGATGGCGAGGGGCTCAGCCTCGGCCAGCCGGTGACTGTCGATGTTCCCGTTGAGGAGCCGGTCAAGGCGATCGCCGTTCCCCGCTCGAGCGTCGTGCGCACTGCAAATGGACAGCTATCGGTCTTCGTCCATGTCGCGCCAGAGCGCTTCGAAGCGAGGCCAGTCGTTACCGAGAAAGTGGACGCGGACCGCGTTGGGATTACGGCTGGCATCGATGCCGATGTTCGCATCGTCGCGCGAGGTGCCGAACTCGTTAATCAGGTGCGGTAAGGCCATGTTCAATTTCCTCGTCAGAACCAGCCTTGCCAACCGCCTCGTCGTGCTCGCGGCTGCGGCCATACTCGTCGTGTGGGGCAGCTTCACGGTCTCGACCCTGCCGGTCGATGTGTTTCCGGATCTCAACAAGCCGACCGTCACGATCATGACGGAAGCCGAAGGTCTAGCGCCGCCCGAGGTCGAGCAATCAATCGGCTACCCGATTGAGAGCGCCATGAACGGCCTTTCCGGCGTGACCCGCGTGCGTTCTGTTGCTGGCATCGGCCTCTCGATCACTTACGTCGAGTTCGACTGGGGAACCGATATCTACCGCAACCGGCAACAGGTGGCGGAGCGGCTTGCAACGCTCTCAGGCCAGCTGCCGCCCGGCGTGACGCCGCAGATGGGGCCGGTCTCATCCATCATGGGCGAGATCATGCTGATCGCCGTCACTGGCGGCCCTAAAGCCGATCCGATGACGGTGCGCGAGACGGCGGATTTTGTCATCCGCCCACGCCTTCTCGCGATACAGGGTATCAGCCAGGTCATCCCGATGGGCGGCGAGGTCCGGCAATACCGTGTCACACCCAATATCGCGGCAATGGCTTCACTCGGCATCGGTGCATCCGACATCGAAGCCGCGATCCGCTCCTTCGGCACGAACACGGGCGGCGGCTTCGTCAATCAGGATGGCCGCGAATACCTGATCCGCAATCTCGGGCGCACGACAAGCCTTGAGGATTTGCGGGGCATTTCCGTTGCGGCGCGCGCTGGTCAACCGGTCCTGCTGCGGCAAGTGGCAACCGTCGATTTCGCAGCCGCGGTCAAGCGCGGTGACGCAGGCACTAACGGCGCGCCCGCCGTGATCATATC
>JAEWHY010000395.1 GCA_023387555.1 Pseudomonadota bacterium | reverse complement strand
CCTGCTTGTCGCTGTCCCCGGCTTTCAGGCGCTCACGAACCAGCAGCCGCAGGTCGCGCGCGAGCGGGGCGTCGGAATCGTCGATCGACTGGTTCTGGCACACCATGCAGCGCAATTCGCGCGACAGGTTGCGGGCGCGTTCCTCTAGCTTCTTGTCGGGCAGGATCTCGTCGGGCTGCACGGCGTGAACCGGCGCCGCGTACAGCGCTGTGATGATCGCAAGCGCAAAGACTAAAACAGGGCCAAAAGCGCGCATCGCCCTACTCCGCCGGCTGCAGTTTGGGCTTGCGCGCGGCACGCGGCGCACCGACGCGCAACCGCCGGTCGGACAGCGAGAACAGCCCGCCGATCACCATCACAAGGGTCCCGATCCAGATCAGCAGCACCAGCGGCTTGTGATACAGCCGCACGGTGATCGAGCCGTCTTCGCCGGCATCGCCTAGCGAGAGATAGAGCTGGCTGAAGCCGCGCGTCATCAGGGCGGCTTCCGTGGTCGAGGACTGGCGTGCCGCGAAGGTGCGCTTGGAGGGCTCCATCACGCCCAATGTTTCGCCGCCCGACTTGACCGTGAATTTGGCGACCAGTTCGCTGTAATTGGGCCCGGGCCGCGAGATCAGATTGTCGAAGGTGAGATCGTAGCCTCGCACCTCGACCTGCTGTCCCGGTTTCATCGAGAGAATGCGCTCGGCGCCGTAATAGGCCTCCGACGCGATGCCCAGCAGGCAGACGCCGAGGCCGAAATGCGCGATCGCGGTCCCGATCGCCGAGCGCGGCAGACCGATGAGGCGGCGCAGCGACACGCCGAACGACTGGCGGAATAGCGCGATGCGTTCGCTGATATCGATCAGCGCCCCGACCATCGCGAAGGCGGCAACCCCGATCAGGAACGGCGCCAGCACCGGCCCGCCCTGCACGATCGCGACCGTCGCGCCCATGGCAACCAGCGCCACCGCGAAGGCTGCAGTGAGGCGGTGCGCGGCTGCAAGGAGATCGCCGCGCTTCCACGCCAGCAGCGGCCCAAACGGCATCGCGATCATCAGTGGCAGGAACAGCGGACCGAAGGTGGCATTGAAGAACGGCGCGCCGACCGAAATCTTGTCGCCGGTGAGCGATTCCAGCGCGAGCGGATAGAGCGTGCCGACGAACACGGTGGCGCAGGCGGTGGTGAGCAGCAGATTGTTGAGCACCAGCGCGCCCTCGCGCGAGATCGGCGCGAACAGCCCGCCCTGCTTGAGCGCGGAGGCGCGCCACGCATAGAGCGCCAGCGAACCGCCGATGAAGAACACCAGAATGCACAGGATAAAGACGCCGCGCGTCGGATCGGTCGCGAAGGTATGGACCGAAGTCAGCACGCCCGACCGCACCAGGAACGTGCCCAGCAGCGACAGAGAAAAGGCCAGGATCGCGAGCAGGATGGTCCAGACCTTGAGCGCATTGCGCTTCTCCATCACCACCGCCGAATGCAAAAGCGCCGTGCCGGCAAGCCACGGCATCAGCGAAGCATTCTCAACCGGGTCCCAGAACCACCAGCCGCCCCAGCCGAGTTCGTAATAGGCCCAGTAGGACCCCATCGAGATGCCGAGCGTCAGGAAGCACCAGGCGGCCAGCGTCCACGGCCGGACCCAGCGGGCCCAGGCCGCGTCGATGCGCCCTTCGATCAGCGCCGCGACCGCGAACGAGAACGAGATCGAGAAACCGACATAGCCGAGATAGAGCAGCGGCGGATGGATCGCGAGCCCGATATCCTGCAGCACCGGATTGAGATCACGGCCCTCGAACGGCGCACGGGCGATCCGCGAGAACGGGTTGGAGGTGCCGAGAATGAAGAGAAAGAACGCCGCCGCGATCCAGGCCTGAACGCCCAGCACATTGGCGCGCAGCGTCTGCGGCAGGTTGCTTCCGAACAGCGCCACCAGCGCGCCGAACAATGCGAGGATCAGCACCCACAGCAGCATGGAGCCTTCGTGATTGCCCCAGACTCCCGTGATCTTGTAGATCAGCGGCTTGGCTGAATGCGAGTTCTCGTAGACGTTGAGGACGGAAAAATCCGACGTCACATACAGCATGGTCAGCGCCGCGAACGACACCGCGACGAACAGGAATTGCACCACCGCAACCGGCTCGGCGATGCCCATCAGCACACGATCGTTCAGCCGCGCGCCGGCAATCGGCAGCGTCGCCTGAACCAGCGCAAGGGCGAGCGCAAGAACGAGAGCGTAGTGTCCGACTTCCGCAATCATGCTGACCTTCTCGGCTATGGCGCGCCATCATGTCGCGCTGCGCCCGGCATGCTGTGTACACGCAAGGGCACAACTTTGGCTGCCAATTGAACCGCTTCCCGCCCCAATCTATAGAACGATCGCGCGAACAATCCAATCAACAGACAATTTCCGATGATCCAGGGAGGATTTAAGGCATGGCGCGATCTGCCTTCGGGACCGCGGCTCTCTTTCTGCTCAGTGCGTGTCTCGGCACCTTGCTCACGCCCGCTCCGGTTGCAGCCCAGGACTGGCCATCGCGCCCGATCCGGGTTCTGACGCCACTCGCCGCAGGCGGCGCGGTGGACGTGCTGGCGCGCGTCGTCAGTGACGAACTGTTCGCGAACCTCAAGCAGCCATTCGTGGTCGAGAACCGTCCCGGTGCGGGCGGAACCCTCGCGGCAACCACGGCGATGCGTGCCGCGCCCGATGGCTATACCTTGCTGCTCGGCACCGCCGGCGCGCTGGCGATCACGCCCGTCTTCTCCAAGACTGCCGCATTTGATCCGATCAAGGACTTCACGCCGCTGACGGCTGCGGTCGAATTGCCGATCTGCCTTGTGGTCCACAAGGACGTGCCGGTGAACACGGTCGCCGAATTCATCGCCTATGCGAAAGCCAATCCCGGCAAGCTGTCGTTCGGCAGTTCGGGGCCGAACTCGACCCAGCACCTGGCCGGCGAATATCTCAAGTCGGCGGCCGGGATCGACATGACGCATGTGCCCTATCGCGGCGGCGGTCCGGCCATGAACGACCTGATCGCCGGGCAGATTCCGGCGCTGTTCGCGACCCTGTCGACGACCATTCCCTACATGGAGAGCGGCAAGCTCAAGGTGCTGGGCATGGTGGAAGGCAAGCGCAGCGCCGCATATCCGAATATTCCCACCATCGGCGAAACGGTTCCCGGCTATGCGGTGCCGCCGAGCTTCATCGGCTTCGTCGCGCCGGCCGGCCTTCCCGAACCGCTGACGCAACAAATCAGCACCGCCCTGATGAAGGCGGTCTCCGATCCGGGGGTCCGCAAGGCCCTGGTCGCCAACGGATTTGAAGTCGGCCCCAGCACGCCGGCCGAATTCGCCGAAATCCTGAAAAGCAGCATCGAACGCTTCCGCAAGATCGCCGCCGACGCTGGCATCGAAACGAATTAGGACGGCCTGCGCAAATGCAAACCTACGCCCTCACCCGCAACATCCCGGTCGATGACAGTTACGACATTCTGGTCGCGGGCGGCGGTCCCGCCGGCACCGCGGCTGCCGTCTGCGCAGCGCGCCTCGGCGCGAAAGTGCTGCTCGCCGAAGTGACCGGCACGCTCGGCGGCATGGGAACGTCGGGCCTCGTCTCGACCTTCGGCCCGGTGTCCGACGGCAAGCGCATGCTGGTCGGCGGCTTCATGAAGGAAGTCGTGGAATCGATGCACCAGCGCGGCTCGCTCGGGCCGCATGTCGTGCCGGAATTCCTCTACAGCCAGCTCAATCGCTGGGTTCCCTTCAAGCCGGAGGCGCTGAAGCGCCTGCTCGACGAACTCGTCGAGGACGCCGGAGTCGACGTGCGCTTCTTCACCCGCGTGATCGATGCCGAAGCCAGCGGGGATCGCGTCGAAGGCGCGATCATCCACAATATCGAGGGCTACAAGTTCATCCGCGCCAAGGCCTTCATCGATGCCACCGGCGACGCCACGCTGTCGGATCTGTGCGGCGCCGCCTGCAAGGTGATCGGCCGCGACATCGACACGATCGCGCCGAGCACGCTGTGTTCGCTGTTCTCCGGCGTCAACTGGGACGATCCGGCCTATGGCGACGACTGGCGCGGCGTCGACGCGGTGAAGGCCTTCTCGAAAAAGCAGATCCTCAAGGCCATCGAGGACGGGCACTTCACCCAGCCCGACCGCTTCATGCCCGGCATGAACAAGATCGGCAAACGCGCCGCGCAGCTCAATGGCGGCCACGTCTTCAACCTCAACGGTCTCGACAGCCGTTCGCTGACCGACGGCATGATCTTCGGCCGCAAGCTCGCGGTCGAATACGAGGAGTTCTTCCGCAAGTACATTCCCGGCTGCGAGGACATCGAGCTTCTGACTACCGCGCCGGTGATGGGCGTGCGCGACACCCGCCGCATCGTCGGCGAATTCGAACTGACGATCGAGGATTTCAGCAACGCGCGGCAATTCGCAGATCAGGTCGCGGTCTACAATCGCCCGACCGACGTGCACCCGACCGACACGTCGGAAAAGGAGTTCCAGCGCTTCCTGAACGACTTCGAGGGCTTCCACGGCCTTGGCGAAGGCGATTGCCTCGGCGTGCCCTATGGCATTCTGGTGCCGAAGGGCTGGACCAATCTGTGGGTCGCCGGGCGTTGCCATTCGAGCGACACCAAGGTGCATGGGTCGATCCGCGCGCAATCGGCGGCCTACATGATGGGTCAGGCTTCTGCCACCGCCGCCGTGCAATCGCTGCGCACCGGCCAGCCGGCCTGCGACCTCGATACGATGGAACTGGTCGAGACGCTGCGGCGCAACGGCGCCTATCTGCCGCAGCAGACGCTCACGCGGGACATGACGCGGAGCCACTAACGGACAAATGGAGCACGGCCGGATGCTCCGGCCGCGCTCCTTTTACTTGGCGGCCTTGTTTATTGGGCGGCTTCGGCCTCGCCCGGCTTCTTGCCGTAATCGTCTTTCCAATGGCCCTGCTTCTTCAGCGCGTCGGCCACTTCCTTCGGCATGTAATTCTCGTCGTGCTTGGCGAGCACCGTATCGGCGCGGAACGAGGTCGCATCGATCAGCGTGCCTTCAGTCACGACGCCCTGCCCTTCGCGGAACAGGTCGGGCAGGATGCCACGATAGGTGACGCGCACCACGTTCTTGCCGTCGGTGACGTCGAAGCTCGCATCGACATCCTTGCGAACCACCGTGCCTGGCTGCACCAGCCCGCCGAGCCGGATGCGGGTGCCGGTCTGCACCTTCTTCTCGACCACATCGGTCGGTGAATTGAAGAACACGATGGAATCGCGCAGCGCCGTGAGCACAAGCCCGGTCGCGAGCGCGAGCACCAGGGCACCCGCTCCGATCAGCACCAGACGCCGTTGCTTGCGCGTCATCTCACCTCACCCTTCGATACCAAGTCCCTTGGCGAGATCGTCGAGCCGCTTGCGCTTCTCGGCATCCTCGCCAATCGTGTTGCGCGCGCTTTGCACCGCTTCGCGCGCCTTGTCCCTGTCGCCCATTACCGAATAGGCGCGCACCAGCCGCAGCCAGCCTTCGAAATCCGACGCATCCGCCTGCAGCCGCTCGGCCAGCCGGTCGACCATGCCGCGGATCATCTCCTGGCGCTGTTCCGGCGTCAGTTGCTGCGCGGCCGCCATATCCTCCTGCGTTGGTCCCGGCTGCGGCGCTTTCGGTTCGACGACCTGCGCCTTTTGTTCGGGAGCCGGCCCATCGGGTTGCACACGCGCCAGCGAGCGCTGAAGCAGGGGCCGGAATGGCGCATCGGCGGGCGCGCTGGCCAGCATCGCGCGCCAGATCCGCGCCGCCTCCTCTGGCTTGCCGTCCTGTTCGGCGGCAAGCCCGGTAAAATACTGAGCCTTCACGTTGTTCGGGTCGGCCTTGAGGGCACGCTCGAACGTCGCCTTGGCATCGGCGGTGACGATGCCGTTGCCGGCCGCGACCTGCGCCTCGCCGAGATCGGCTTCGCGCTCCGCCGAACTGCCCAGCAGCCGGATGGTTTGCGCGCGGGCCCGCACCGCATCGTTGAAGCGGCCCATCCGCATATAGACCGGCGCCACCACCTGCCAACCCTGGCCGTCGTTCGGATTTTTCTCCAGATGCGCCTCGACCTGCGCCACCATGCTTTCGATCGAGCGGTTTTCCAGCGGGGCATTGTGCCGCCCGGCCAGCGGGGCGCCCGGAATCTGCGGCGATCCCCAGCGCACATAGAGCGCGGCGGACAAAGCCGGCAACAGCACCAGCGCGATCAGCGCCGCGACCCGCCGGCGCCACACTTGCGGGGCCACGGCCTTGTCGCCGGTTTTGGCATCCGCTTTGGCGCCCGGCATGGCGGCGGCTTCAGCGGCGGCCAGCAAGCGCCGCGAGATTTCGACCCGCGCCGCTTCGGCTTCGCTCGGCGCGATCAGGCCGGCCGCACGGTCGCGCTCGATTTCGTCGAGCTGGTCGCGGTAGACCGCAACGTCATGCGCCCCGGCCGCCTCGTCCTTCGGACGGCGAGACAACGGCCATAGCACGGCGAAAATCGCCGCCGCGGTCATCAGGGCGAGGATCAGGTAAAGGCTCATGCCGGCCGGTTTACATCACCCGCGGGCGGGGCACAAAATAGCGATCCGGTGACCCGGACCCAGGGAGACCAGAATGATCGTCGCGATCGTGACCTTCAATCTCAGGGAGCCGACCACGCTCGCCGAAATCACCGCGACCTTCCAGTCCACAGCCCCGAAATATCAGGGAATGCCGGGGCTGCTGACGAAGAATTACTGGGTGAGCGAGGACGGGACCCGTATCGGCGGCATCTATCTGTGGCAATCTCGCGCCGATGCCGAGCGGCTCTATACCGACGAGTGGCGGCGCTTCGTCGTCAGCAAATATGGCTGCGAGCCGGTTATCGAATTCCTGCATGCACCGGTGCTGGTGGACAACCGCCATGGCACCATTGAGGTCGCGGCCTGAGGCGGCCGGCGTTGCGCCCTATCCCTTCGCCGCCTTGCGCTCGGCGGACGCTGCGACATTGCGCGCCTTGAGCAGCAGCGCGGCATAATCCTCGCCATAGACCTTGCGACAGAAGCGCACGGCGGCATCGAGCTGCGACTGCCGGAACGGCCGGTCGGACTCCCCGGCCGCACGCAGGTTCTCGACAAGAGCGGCGGTCGCGGGATCGAGATAATGCTCGAGGTCGGTCCAGGTGCGCGTGGTCTGTTCGCTCAGCGCCAGCTCTCCCGCATAGGCGCGGCAGGTGTTGACGAAGTCGATCTGGGCCTCGGCCTCGCGCACGTCGTTCTGGTCGAGCGCCGAATTCGGGGCGATCTCCTTGATCGGCCGCGGCCGCAGCAGCCTGCGCACGCGACCCGGCAGCGTTTCGATCTCGCCCTTCAGGAGATCGGAAACCTGCGTGCGCAACGCGGCAAGCCCGCGCGCCCAAGGCGATTCATGGGAGAAATTGATCTCGGTGCGGAGCCCGCGCGAGGCATCGTGGATGCTCTTGAGCAGCGCGCCGACCGCAAGGCCCTGGCCCGATCGCAGTTCCGCCTTCAGCTCGATGATCAGGCGCTGGATTTCGGCGAGCACCATGTCCACCGTCACCCCGTAAGGGGTTTCGGCGACGCGGGTCGCGCTGTCGCTGCCGGCGGCGCGGGTCGCGAACCGGATCAGCTGCCACGGCGCGCCCAGCCGCCCCATCGTCATCACCAGCACGGGAACGAACAGCGTCGGACCGCCGGC
>JAEWHY010000327.1 GCA_023387555.1 Pseudomonadota bacterium | reverse complement strand
CGCGCGGCGGTCTGGGGCAAGCTCCTGACCAATGTGAGCGGATCGGTGCTCGGCCTTGCGACCATGAGCCAATCGGACGGCGCACGGAAGGACCCCGCGCTATCGGAAATCTACCGGCGGCTCGCCGGTGAGATGATGGCGATCGCTGCGGCGCACGGCTATCCGCTCGCGCTCGATCCGGAGATCCTGATCGCGAAGCTGCTCCATCACAAGGCGTCGATCCTGCAGGATTACGAGCAGCACCGGCCGATGGAGATCGAACAGATCGTGCTGGCGCCGCTCGCCTTTGCGCGCGCGGCGAAGATAGCTACGCCGACGTTCGACACGCTCGCCGCCATCGTCACCAAGCTTGCGAAGGATCGCGGGCTGATCGCGGCGGATGCTGTCGTCGCCCTGTAGCGTCGGGCATCGTTGCAGGTTCAGCGCTTGGCGCCTACCGGCGTGCCGTCTTCCTTGTCGAAGCGGCCGATCTCTGGATTCGGCAGGATCTCCAGCAATGTCTCCGACGGGCGGCACAGCCGGACGCCTTTCGGCGTCTCCACGATCGGGCGATTGATCAGGATCGGATGCGCCAGCATGAAGTCGATCAGTTCGTCGTCAGTCCATTTCGGATCGCCGAGCCCGAGTTCCGCATAGGGCGTGCCCTTTTCGCGAAGAATCTGGCGCGGCGTCATGTTCATCTTGCCCAGCAATTCGACCAGGCGCGCACGGCTGGGCGGTGTCTTGAGATATTCGATCACGACCGGCTCTTCGCCACTCTGCCGGATCATTGCAAGCGTGTTGCGCGAAGTGCCGCACAGCGGATTGTGGTAGATGGTAATGGTCACAGTCGAAGCCTCCAGAATTGGCCGCGACCTTACACGGCGTGAGCTGCTTGCGCGACGGCGGCTGTGGCGCTCATGCCCTAATCATTCGATTGTTCGATACGTGTCCTGGGTGCGACATGCACGTCATCCGAGAATGTGCTTGTGTACGGAGCGTTGTGGTCACGCTATCCGCCTCGCAGCACGAAGGCAGGTGCACGACCCCTGCCGCATGTGGCGCTCCAATTTCCCTAGCGAGGTGTATTTAGTTCTTCTTGAAGCTTCGGGAGAATCTTTTCGACTTCGATCACAAGCGTCTGAAGATTGAACCGTTCGCCCCAAAAGGTGATGTCTGTTGTTCTCGGATCGAATATCCGAAAACTATCGATTTCGGCGTTCACTTCAAAACTCGCTCTATTGCCGATGTTGAGGTCGGCCCAAGTGTGGTTTTCGGATTCTGCCCACCAGCGATCTAAGCGTTCATCGAAATGTTCAAAGTTGTTTCGCATAGCGACGTCTCGAAGAGGCGAGCAATCTTCGATCCCAATGCTATCTCTGAGAGGCTTGCGTTTGTCTGCTAACTTTCCGCCGCTACCCCACAGTGCTTTTGAGATGTTCGCGCCTGCATTCAGGACATTTTGAAGTGCGTAGAATGTATGGCGTACATCCTTTGCTGCGAGGCCGGTGTTGACATCGTGTGCTGCGGCTAACAGAAATTCGCATTGGAGCTCGACCTGGACCTGAAACTGTTGCAGAAGCAATTTTTCCATGGCCAAATCCGATCCGAGAAAAGATTCAAAAAGCTTCAAAAAGCTTGTCGGCCTATCTCTAGGTTCGCCGCCTCAGCCGATTAGCGCTGCGATACGTCAGAGTAGTTCATTTAAGTACATTAAGCGCCCTTGAAGCTATCAAGCCAGTCGCGCAATTCCTGCAGCCCCTCCTGCCGCACTGAATAGATGCGGCGCACGCCTTCGCTTCGCTCGGTGACGAGCCCGGCATCCTTCAACGCCTTGAGATGTTGAGACACGGCCGGTCGCGACACCGGCAGCCCCTCGGCGAGGATATTGACCGACTGCGGACCCGAGCGCAGCCGCTCCAGCACCTGGCGGCGCGTAGGGTCGGCGAGGACGGCGAGCGCATTTACGTAAGCCATGACTTACAGTAAGTGATTGCTTACATATGTTCAAACTGACCGGTGGCTCGCTTGCGGATCGGTCGCCATGCACTATTGTGCATGCGGAACACGCTCGGTGATCTTTTGTCCGATACCCAGGAAAAACGCCGCGAGAAGGCCGCTCCCGACGCGAGCAACGGCACTTCTACGAGCATGACCTTCTCCGAAGAGGTCGGCCGCCTGGTGCGGCGCGGACGGGCGCGCCGGGGCATCACCAGGCGCCAGTTGGCCACCGATTCCGGCATCTCCGAGCGCTACCTCGCGCAGATCGAGGGCGGCTACGGCAACCCCTCGCTGACGGTGCTGAAGGCGGTCGCCGACGCGCTGGAAAGTCCGATGACCGAATTGCTGCCGCTCGACGAACGTCACGAGCGGCTGAGTCGCATTGTCGACCTTGTGAACCGTCTCGCGCCGGCCGAATGGCCCGCGCTCGAGGAGATGATCGAACAACGCATCGTGCAGAGTGCCAAGGCCGAGCGCGCGCATCGCATTGCACTGGTGGGATTGCGCGGCGCCGGCAAGTCGACGCTCGGCAAAATCCTCGCGGACCGGCTCGGCTATCCGTTCGTCGAACTCAATCGCGTGGTCGAGCAAGAATACGGTGCCAACATCTCGATGCTGATCGAGATGTCCGGTGTCTCCACGTTCCGGCGCTATGAGCGCGCGTCGCTGGAGAAAGTGATTGCCGATCACGACAAGGTCGTGATCGCGACGGCGGGCGGCATCGTGTCGTCGCCGGACACTTACGCGCTGCTGCTGCGCCGTGCGCATACGGTGTGGGTCAAGGCGCAGCCGCAGGAACATATGAGCCGCGTGATGGCGCAGGGCGACTTGCGTCCGATGTCGCAGAACAGGGAGGCGATGTCCGATCTCGTCGCCATTCTCGAAGCGCGCTCGCAGGATTACGCACAGGCGGAGCTTCAGCTCGACACCTCGGGTCTGACCGTCGACCAGAGTGCCGACCGGCTGTTCGGTCTCGTGCAGGAGTGGACGACATGACTACGCTTGCCGATTCGGGAATGCTCGATCTGGGCCCGGAAACACTGGAATATCGCATGATCGGACTGCGTCCCGATGCGGCGCCGACCCTCGTCCTGCTGCATGAGGGGCTTGGCTGCGTCGACATGTGGAATCATTTTCCCGACCAGCTTGCGGCGGCGACCGGCTGCGGCGTGTTCGTCTATTCGCGCGCCGGCTATGGCCGGTCGAGTCCGGTGACGCTGCCGCGGCCGCTCACCTACATGCATCACGAGGCGAATAATGTGCTGCCGCGTGTGCTGGAGCGGATCGGCTTTCAGCGCGGCCTTCTTGTCGGTCATAGTGACGGTGCGTCGATCGCAACGATCTACGCCGGCAGTCACCAGGATCATCGCGTGCGCGGGCTCGTGCTGATGGCGCCGCATTTCATCGTCGAGGACATCAGCGTGGCATCGATCGCCGAAGCGCGCGAAGCCTATAACAATGGCGACCTGCGTGCGCGGCTTTCGAAATATCATCCGAATGTCGATGTCGCGTTTCGCGGCTGGAACGATGTCTGGCTCGAGAACGATTTCCGGCAGTGGGATATCTCCGAGGCGCTTGCGTACATCCGCGTTCCGATCCTGATCGTGCAGGGCGAGGACGATCAATACGGCACGATCCGGCAGATCGAGATCGCGCAGGAGGAATGCTACTGCCCGGTCGATGTGGCGCTGCTGCCGGGTGTGAAGCACAATCCGGCCCGCGAGGCGGCGGAGGTCACGCTGCGCACGGTCACCGAGTTCGTCACGCGCATCGTGCGCGGACATGAGGCGGAGGCGTCGGCCGCCTGAGCGGCTTGGCCCGGTCGAAACGGGCGCGGTCAGGCCGGGGCGGGCGGTTTGGAACGGCACTAAGTTTCCGCTGGACTCCGGCGCGACATGCACTATAGTGCATGTCATCAAAACCATCGAAAAACCGGGGTCCAAGGGATGGCTGAAAACGCCCGAAAGCTTGCTAACGGCTTGACTCGTATAGGTTTTGAGACCGATCCGTCACGCTACAGGCACTGGAAGCTGTCCGTCGACGGCGATGTCGCGACCCTCGCGATGGATGTGGACGAGAACGGCGGCCTGTTCGAAGGATATCTTCTGAAGCTGAATTCCTACGACCTCGGCGTCGACATCGAGCTCGCTGACGCGCTGCAGCGGCTGCGCTTCGAGCATCCCGAGGTGAAGGTGATCCTGCTGCGCTCGGGCAAGCCGCGCGTGTTCTGCGCCGGCGCGAACATTCGCATGCTGGCCGGCTCGACCCACGCCGACAAGGTCAACTTCTGCAAGTTCACCAACGAGACCCGCAACGGCATCGAGGATTCCAGCGAGAACTCCGGGCAGAAAACCATTTGCGTCGTGACCGGCTCGTGTGCCGGCGGCGGCTACGAACTCGCGCTGGCGGCCGATCACATCATGCTGGTGGATGACGGTTCGTCCGCGGTGTCGTTGCCGGAATTGCCTTTGCTTGCAGTGCTTCCCGGCACCGGCGGACTGACCCGCGTCACCGACAAGAGAAAAGTGCGGCGCGACCACGCCGATGTGTTCTGCACCACCGAGGAAGGGGTGAAGGGCAAGCGCGCGGTCGATTGGCGCCTGGTCGATGAAGTGGTGGCCGCGCCCAAGCTTGAAGATGTCGTCGCCACCCGCGCCAAGGAATTCGCGGCGAAGTCTGACAGGCCGTCCGGCCTGCAAGGCGTTGCGCTGACGCCTCTGCTAAAGAAGTGGGATGGTGATACCTGCGAGTATCAGTCGGTGACGGTCGCGATCGACCGGGCCGCCCGAATCGCTACCATCACGCTGCGCGGACCGGAAAATCCGCCGCCGGTAACGCTCGAAGAAATGCAGAAGCTCGGCGCCGAGTTCTGGCCACTCAGGCTTGCTCGCGAGCTGGATGACGCAATCCTCGATCTGCGCACCAACGAAGGCGATGTGGCCGTCATCGTCTTCAAGTCGGAAGGCGATCCCGAGCAGGTGCTGGCCTATGACGCCTTCCTCGCCGCCAACCAGGCCAACTGGCTGGCCCGCGAAATCCGGCTGTACTGGAAGCGCGTGCTGAAGCGCGTGGACCTCACCTCGCGGTCGCTGGTTGCGATCGTCGAGCCGGGCTCCTGCTTCGCGGGCACGCTGGCCGAGATCCCGTTTGCCTGCGACCGCTCCTACATGCTGATCGGCCAGCTCAATGGCGGCAATCGTGCGCCGGCGGCGATCGCGTTGAGCGAAGCGAATTTCGGCGCCTACCCGATGTCGAACGGCATCAGCCGCCTGGAGAGCCGCTTCCTCGAGGACAGCGCCTCGCTGGACAAGGCCAAGGCCGCCACCGGCAAGATGCTGGACGCGGAAGAGGCCGAGAAGCTCGGCCTCGTCACCTTCGCCTTTGACGACATCGACTGGGACGACGAGATCCGCATCTTCCTGGAAGAGCGCGCAAGCTTCTCACCCGATGGTCTCACCGGGCTCGAAGCCAATCTGCGCTTCGGTGGTCCGGAAACGATGGAATCGAAAATCTTCGCGCGCCTGACCGCATGGCAGAACTGGATCTTCCAGCGTCCGAATGCGGTCGGCGAGGAAGGCGCGTTGCGCCGTTACGGCACCGGACAGAAGCCGGTGTTCGACACGCGGCGGGTTTAAAGGAGCGAGCGAAGAACTGCTGTCTTGAACCCTCCCCTGAAAGGGGAGGGTCGGTGCGAAGCACCGGGGCTGT
>JAEWHY010000300.1 GCA_023387555.1 Pseudomonadota bacterium | reverse complement strand
CCGATGCCCAGCGGCTCGTCGGCGGGAATGGACTTGGCTTGATTGGACATATCTTCTGCGACCCTTACTAGACCCGTGACCGTTTACCTGCTGGTGTCCTTGTTCACGCGCTCGTCGGTGCTCTTGCGCGCGCCCGTCGGCTGGCCGGTGACGTACTTGCCCCAGACCTGGTCGCGCCGCTCGCCGGAGCGCGGCGTCTCGCTGCGCGGACCGAGCAGATCGGCGGGATTGGCGACCATCACGGCAAGGTTGCGCTGCTGGGCGCAGCCGAGATTGGGATAGGGCAGGTTCGTCGGCTCATAGGCGAGATTTGTCGACCAGTCTCCGCACTGCGGCGGCTCGGCGATGTAACGCATATAGGAGACGCGGATCGGCGGATCGCCGGCGCCCTCTGCGTTGTAGGCTTCAACCGAAATCGAAGCCTGATCGAAACCGTGGTCGTTCAGAAGCGTGCGCACCTCGCCAACGGCGTGCATGGCGCCGACCTCGTTCGCTGCTCCGCTCGGAACGGACACGATAAGACGGCTGTTGCCGGCATCGGTCGCTCGATAATGGTTGATGAAGTTCACGAGCTGGGCACGCTGCGAAGACGTCAATCCGCTGGCGCCATTGCGCACGCGGATGAGATGGGTCGTCGGTTCCTGGGAAACAAGGATCGGGTGGCGCTGCGAGGAATCGACGAGCGTCCAGCCGGCGACGCGTGTCGGATCCTCGGTCGTCTTGCAGCCGGCCAGGGCAAAGACCATCGCTGAAGCCACCATCACTTTCGCGGCGAGGGCGCGGCGCGGCCGATGGTCAGAGCGCATCGTTGCGAAGCCAATCATGATACGTCTCCAACCCATCCGCTATTCGACGATGAAACCGTAGTCGCCCTTGAGGTCGCCGACCGGAGCCGGCCGGCCGCCGCCGTAGACGCGGTTGATGTGGCCGAGGAAGTTCGCCTTGCGATCGGTCGGATCGGCCAATCCATCGAGCGGACGGGCAAGCTCCTGGCGGGCCACCGGACGCACCATGTAGGGCGTGACGATCACAACGAGCTCGGTCTCGTGCTTCTGGTAGTCATTGCTCCGGAAGAGCGTACCGAGGATCGGCAGATCCTTGAGGCCCGGGAAGCCATCGATGTTGCGCCGGGAGTCCTCCGAAAGCAGGCCCGCGATGGCGATCGATCCGCCGGAGGGCAGCTCGACCGTCGAGTTCGCCTGACGCTTCTTCAAGGCCGGGATCTGGATGCCCGAAAGGACGACGGCGCCCTCGAGCGTGAGCTCGCTCACCTCGCTCTCGATCTTGAGGCTGATACGGCCCTCGGAGAGAACAACGGGGGTGAACGCCAGGCCGATACCGAACTCCTTGTAGGTGACGCTCACCTGGCCCAGGCTGTCGACGACCGGGACGGGATATTCGCCACCGGCGAGAAACTTTGCCGGCTCGCCGGAAACGGCGGTGAGGTTCGGTTCGGCGAGCGTGCGGATCAACCCGTCCCGCTCGAGCGCGCGCAGGGCGCCGGTGACGGCCTGATTGCCGGAATACCAGCCGGTCGTGACGCCGGAGTTGCCGAAGGGATTGCCCGGTCCAATCGGTCCCTGATTGAACAGCTGCAGCATGCCGGCGGCCGCTCCGGTGGTGGCAATGCCCGGCGTCGGCATGGTGCCGAGTGCGGCAGCGGTCAACGGCAGGCCGTTCGACGAGAGGACGGACGTGCTGAAGTTGCCGGAGTTCACCAGCGCGCCGATGTTGATGCCGAATTGCTTCAGCGTCGTGCGCTGCACCTCGGCGACACTGACGCGCAGCATCACCTGCTCCTCGCCTTCGACGGTCAGGAGATTGATGACGGGCTTCGGACCGTAGATGTCGGCGGCATCGGAGGATGTGCCGCCGCCCGCATCGGACGCAGCCTGATAGCCGAGGCCGATGTTGGTCGTGCTGGAGGTGCTGGAGGTGCTGGAAGACTGCTGCCCGGTGTTGCTGATGCTGCCGACGTTGGCATTGGCCGCAGCGAACTGGCCTGCAATCTGCGCGGCGCGGTTGGAATCGATGGGCGTGCGCACGCTTCCGGTCAGCACGATCGCCCGGCCGGCAATCTCGCTGCGGATGTTGGAGCCTGGAATGAGGCGCGTAAGAAGCTGATCGAGCGCCGACAGATCGGCGCCGATCGCGACCTCGAGCGAAAGGATCTGCTGGCCGTATTCGTCGAAGAAGAAGGCATTCGTCTGCCCTGTTCCCTTGGCGATCAGGAACACGCGGTCGGAGGATTGCACGACGGCATCGAGCACGGCGGGGTCTGAAACCAGCACGTCCTTCAGAGGAACAGGAAACTGCACGATGAGGGAGCGACCAACACCCAGATCGATTCGCTTGGACAGCGGGAACGCCGCATTGCCAGGAATGCGAAGGATCGAGTCGTTGTTGCCTGCCTGTCCCTGGTAATTATTGCCGCGCATGTCAGCAGCTTGCACGCCGGCGACGCACGTCGCGACGAGCAATACGGCAGCCACGGTGGCGCGCGCCCACATTTGGGTCGTTCGCATGATCGATAACCTTTTCGACAGCCGAAACTGAATGACGCAACTCAGTTCACGCCGTACGCACGCGATGGCACGCCGTAGCGGAGTACACGCACGGTGGTGCCGCGTTGATCGTTCATGGCCGCGGTCGGCCCTTTGCCCTTGGGATCGCCATCGGCGACGCTACGCAGCGCCAGGCTGATCTCACCAGTGGAATTGGCGCGCGCCAGCAGCTCGGCCTGGCGCGGCGTCAGTTCCAAGGTGGCGGTGTTCGGGCTGCCCTCGGCGGCCTTGGCACCATCTTTACTTGCCAAGTCCTGACCGACGGCGAGAACACGCACGTTGTAGAAGAGCGTGTCGGACACGTACTCGTCCTGACCACCATGGG
>JAEWHY010000217.1 GCA_023387555.1 Pseudomonadota bacterium | reverse complement strand
GGATCATCGTGGACGATGACGGTCCGGGTCTGACGCCCGCCGAGCGCGAGCAGGTCGCCCGGCGCGGCCGGCGTCTCGACGAGACCAAGCCCGGATCGGGGCTTGGCCTCTCCATCGTGGTGGAACTGGCCGCGCTCTATGGCGGCACCTTCACGCTCGGCACCGCGCCGCTCGGCGGCCTGCGCGCCGAACTCGTGCTGCCGGCGGCGTAGTCCTATTTCGAACCGGCAGGCTCGGTCTTCGAACGCAGCGCGTCCGCGCCGGCGACCGGCTTTGGATACGGCAGGTCATTGACCAGCTTTGCCATCGGCTTGCCGTCGGCGAACACCGCATTGAGATCGATAGTCAGATAGTTCGTCCGGTTGTTGGAATCCGCGATCTTCAGCCGGTTGTTGGTCAGGTCCTTGATCACGACCCATTGCGTGTAGTCCGAGACCAGTTTGCCATCCGGGGTGCGGGATTGCGCGACGCCAACCGGGATGTCGACGTTGTTGAGGATATGGGCGACCGTCTGCACCGCCCCGTTCGCGTCCTGCGGCTGGGTTGCGGCCTGACGCAGCACGGTGGCGCGCAGGAAGCGCGACGGCGGCGTGTAGTCGCCCGGCAGCCCGATCAGGCCGCCGCCCTGACCGAGTTCGGTGACACTGGTCGAACCGATCCGGCGCTCCGCCACGCCCACCGTCGATAGGTTGAGATAGTTGCGCACATTGTTGATGTGCCAGTCATAGGTCGGCGCGTTGGTCAGCACATGCGCGACGTTGTCGTGGACCTTCACCTCGCCGCCGACATATTCGACCACGATGCCAGCGCCGCTGCGATCGACGAAGATGAAGTGCAGCGTGGCGGGCGTCGGACCGGTCGGCAGCGAATCGTCCGCCCAGACCTTCATGGTCTTCAGCGCCGCGCGCAATTCCGTGACATTGGCGAAGCTGCCGAGCGCCCAGCTGCCGAAGGTGATGATCGACTGATAGTCTTTGTCCTGCGGCGTCACCGTCTGATATTGCGTGAAGCCGGGCAGGAAATTGCCGCTCATCGAGAGGCCTTCGGAATTCTGTCCGTCCAGCAGCGCGCCGCCCGGAATGATGCCGGCGCTGACGCCCACCGCCGGATATTTCGTCACGACCGTTTTCGCCGGCAGGCCGGTCGACTTCGGCGCGGTCAGGCTGAGCGCGGTTCCTTTCGGCTGGCTGACCAGCGTCCATTTCATGTCGAACGCCCATTCCATGGTGCGCCCGGCGACGACGCTGCGGTCCGCGGCGATCATGTCGACGGCGGTGCAGGCGAGCGTGGCGCCGGCCGCGGTCAAAAGTGGAATTGCGATGGCGAGAGTGCGGATCATTCAGAGCCCCGAAGTTTGCAGAATGCCGGCGCCTTACCCCCACAGACGTTAAGATTGCGGTGAGCGGGAAGACTCAAATTGCCCCTTCGCGCTCATCCGGCGGCGGGCTGCCGCAAGCCCCGCAATTCAGGATGGCGCCGCGCGGTTTGTTTACGTTCTGGTGGCTATATCGAACGCTGCACAAGTGTGATGCGGCCAGATAAATGCCGCATTCCCTGTGGTTTAGTGAATGCCCGCTGCGGTTCTGCCGCGGCGACGCGGGGGTACCGGAGGGGGCATGCGTTCGATCGGAGTGGTAATCGCAGCAGCGGCTGTCGTGGCCGGCTGCGCCGGTGATCCGGCGACCGGAACCGGTCCGCGTGAGAACACTGGCACATTGGTCGGCGCGCTGGCGGGTGCGGCCATCGGCTCGCAGATCGGCGGCGGAACCGGCGAGCGGATCGCGGCCGGCGTAGCGGGCGCTGCGATCGGCGGCCTGATCGGCAATCGAATCGGCGCCGCCATGGACGACGAGGACAAGCAGCGCGCTTATGCCGCGCAGGTGGAGGCGCTCGACCGTGGCGCCTCCGGCGCGCCGGTCGCCTGGGAAAATCCAGATTCCGGGCGCCGCGGAACGATTGTACCGGGGCCGCAGTATGACCGGCGCGGCCAGCAATGCCGCAGCTTCACCCACACCATCTATATCGACGGCCGTCCGCAGGTCGCGCGTGGCGATGCCTGCCGCAATCCCGACGGCACCTGGCAGCTGGTTTAGCCGCTCGCTCTCGCAGCTCCGCGTCTAACCCGTTCTTAATACCGTCGCGGTATGCGTCCCTTTCCGAATTCAAGCGGGTGAGTGGTGCGTATGGCCGACGGCGCCCTAGTCGAGCGGTTGCGGCAATATCTCAGGAGTCTCAGTCCCGAGGCGCGCGCGGTGCTGATGACCGAACTCGAGCGCGGTCTGCTGCGCGGCGAGGACATGACCGGCGCTGAACTCGTGCTGCAGGAATTGCGCCGCGACGCCCGCGAAACCATTCGTCCCAAACGTCCCGGCAATCTGGCGCGGCTGTTCTTCCAGCCGCTCGAACCGTTTCTGGTGGACGACAGCGCCACCCACAACCATCCCGGCCGCATTGCCCGGGTCGTCCTCGAGCCGATCTGGGAATGGATCTGCCGCGACCTGATGCCGGGTGAAGCCAAGGCGGTGACCGAGCAGGTCGCGCGCGCGTTCGATGTGGGCGAATCCGAACGCGCCGAGGAAATGGCCCGCGCGTTCCAGGATCGCGTGGCGATCCGCATGGACGAGGCGCTGGCAAACGCGCGGGCCGACGACAAGGCGCGGCGGCGTGTCGCCGGCCAGATCGGCACACCGCGCGCGCTGGACGACGTTCGTTCGATCCTGTCGGTGATCAAGCACCGCGACGTTCTGGCGCGATTTGCCGCGCAATTGCCGAGCCACATCAAGACGCTCGATGACGCCAATATCGCCACCGTGAAGGCAATGATCGAATCGCCGCTCGCCGGCGGTCCGACGCTGTTCGTTCCCGTACTGGTGATGACCATGGGGCGGCTGGGCTCGCCCTGGCAGTTGATCCGGTTCGCGACCCGCGCCGCCGGCAGCGACAGTGCGAGCCGTGTCGCCGAAACCCCTTACGGAGTGACGGTGGATATCGTGCTCGCCGAAATCCAGCGCCTGATCACCGAACTGAAGGCGGAATTGCGGTCGGGGCAGGGCCTTGCCGTCGGCGCGCTGCTCAAGAGCATCCACGATGCCTCGCGCGGCCTCCGCACCGAGATCAATTTCTCCCATGAATCGCCCTGGGCGCGCGGGCTTGCCGCGTTGCGCACGCAGGTTTCCGATCTCCT
>JAEWHY010000210.1 GCA_023387555.1 Pseudomonadota bacterium | reverse complement strand
CACCTATCCGTATGTGACCTCGTCGAACACCGTGGCCGCGCAGGCTGCCACCGGTTCGGGCATGGGACCTGGCGCCGTCGGTTATGTGCTCGGCATCTGCAAGGCCTACACCACCCGCGTCGGAGAAGGGCCGTTCCCGACCGAGCAGGACAACGAAATCGGGCGGCTGATCGGCGAGCGCGGGCGGGAATTCGGGACCGTCACCGGGCGGCCGCGACGCTGCGGCTGGTTCGATGCGGTGCTGGTTCGGCAGACCGTCCGCACCTGCGGGATCAACGGTATCGCCTTGACCAAGCTCGACATTCTGGACGGCTTCAAGGAAATCAAAGTGTGCGTCGGATACCGGCTGGACGGCAAGCTGGTCGACCATTTGCCGGCCAGCGAGCACGCCCAGGCGCTGGTCGAGCCGGTTTATGAGACCATTGAGGGCTGGCAGGACGCCACCGCCGGCGCCCGGTCCTGGGCGGATTTGCCGGCCCAGGCCATCAAGTATGTAAGATGGATCGAGGAACTGATCGGATGCCCGGTCGCCCTCTTGTCCACCTCACCCGAGCGCGAGGATACTATTCTTGTGCAGAATCCGTTCGAGACATGACACCATGGCAAATCCGGACGGCTTAGTGATCCGGAGTCGATCAGGGACACATGGCTGACTATTACCCTCTGATCCAGCGCGCCATTGCCGGTCTCGACAAGAACACCGGCGAGGCTCGACGTGCGCTTTATGAGCGCGCGCGGACGGCGCTGGTCGCGCAGTTGCGCGGGGTCGATCCGCCGCTGCAGGAGGCCGAGATCACCCGCGAGCGGCTCGCGCTCGAAGAGGCCATCCGCAAGGTCGAAGCCGAAGCCGCCCGGCGCACACGCGCCGATACGCCGGCCGGGGCTGCACCCGCTTCGCCCGCGCCATCCGCCCCGCGTTTTCCGAATGCCGCCGGTCCGGAACAAAAGCCGCCGGCACCCGCCGGTCCGCGCTTTCCCAATGCGGGCGCAGCGCCAAACCGTCCAGCCGCGCCACCGCGTCCGCCAGGCCCGCTGGGCGCACCGCCCAAGGGCGCAAATCCACCGGCAGGGATGCCTGGGCCTGCGTCTGCCGGACCCGGGGCTTCAAAAACTCCGGCGGCGCCACCCAAGCTTCCGCCGCTTCCGCGCACTCCGGCTGCAGCTGCGCTTGGTGCCGGCAAGCAGAAGCCTGGCGATCTGCCGCCCCCGCCGGGCGGGGCGCCGCGGCCCGCGCACGATCCTCTCGCCGAATTCCAGACCGGCAATGGTTTCGACCGCCTGATGGAGCCACGGCTCGCGCAGGAGGATTTCAACCGCGCCGAGCCGCCGCCTGGCCAATCGAGCGATCCGTTCCGCGATCTGCCGCCGGCGCCGCGAAGCCGGCCGGTGCGCGATCCGGCGGAGCCGCAGGAGTTCGAGGACGAGGAGGACGAGCATCCGAGGCGCGGCATCGGCGGCCTGGTCAAAGCCGGCGTTGCGGTCCTGCTCGTGCTGGTGCTCGGCTGGTTTGCCTGGTCGCAGCGCAGCCTCGTCACCGACATGTTTCAGTCCCGCGGCAGTTCGACGCAGCAGGCGGCCAACGACAGCAAGTCCGGCCAGCCCGCCACCGGACGCCCGAAAATCTCGGATCGCCTGGGATCGCAGGATACGCAGGCGGGCCCGGCGGTCGCGCAGCGCGTGGTGCTGTACGAGGAGGAGCCCAGCGATCCGCAGGGCAAGCGCTATGTCGGATCGGCGATCTGGCGCACCGAGACGGTTTCGCCGGGTCCTGGCCGCCCGCCCGAACTCGCCATCCGCGTCGATGTCGAGATTCCGGAGCGGCGTCTGAACATGTCGTTCTCGATCCGGCGCAATACCGACCAGACCTTGCCGGCGAGCCACACCATGGAGGTGATGTTCAACCTGCCGGCGGATTTCGCGCCGGGCGGCATCTCCAATGTTCCGGGCGTGCTGATGAAGCAGGCCGAGCAGACGCGCGGCACGCCGCTCGCCGGGCTTGCGGTGAAGGTCACCAATAATTTCTTCCTGATCGGTCTGTCGGCGGTGGAATCCGATCAGGCGCGCAACATCCAGCTCCTGAAGGAGCGCGCCTGGTTCGATATTCCGATCGTCTACAACAACAACCGCAGAGCCATTCTCGCGATCGAGAAGGGGACGCCCGGCGAGCGCGCCTTTGCGGAAGCGTTCGCGGCCTGGAAGCAGTAGCGGCCGCGTTTATCGATCGTAGGGTGGGTTGAGCGGAGCGAAACCCACCTCGGCCTTGCGCGACAATGATGGGTTTCGCATTCGCTCAACCCATCCTACGAAGGTCGGGCGAGGCGAGCCTCAATGCAATCGGAGCGAACCCTGGCCGGGCTCGATGAGCGCCTCGGTGAAGGGGAATTCCAGCACGATCTCGCCGTCTTCGTCGGTGACCTCGATCGCCGCGCGCATCAGGCGGGGCTCGGCGTCCTCGTCGTGCAGGATGTCGCGGATCATGGCGCGCGCCATGGTCCAAGCGTGATCCGGATCGCGCAACTCGGCGCCATCGGGATCGCGGATCAGTTCCCCGTCGATGCGGGTGTTGAAATAATACCGGGGCATGTCCGAAATTCTCGCATGAAGCTGTGACAGGATCGCGGCGGAACCTGCCCAAATCTCACTGCAATTTTCCCCTGTATGCCATTACGGACAGGCCGGCGTAAGGTGGGGAAATGGCCTTCGGACCGGACCGATCGCCACGGGAGGGGCTGCTTGGTCACCTCGGAACGGACGGTCATCAGACAAGCGGCGCTGGCGCTCCTGCTGATCTTTGCCACGACTTTTGCGGCCTTGGCCCAGCAGACCGGTCCGGTCTCGCAGCCGCCGGGCCAGGCGCCTGTCGGTCGCAAGTCCGATCTGCAATCGAAGCTCGCGAAACAGCCGATCACATTCTTTCTGGCGCGCGGCCGGGAGCATTCCTGCGGTCCGGGCTGCAGCGAATGGATCGCGGCCGATGGCCAGTTCGACGAGGGCTCCGCAGCCCGGTTCCGCGCTTTTCTCGCGCGGACCAAGGTGACGAACCTTCCGGTCTTCTTCAATTCGAATGGCGGCCTGCAGGAAGAGGCGATGGCGATCGGCCGGGTCATGCGGGAACGGCGGATGCGCGCCGGCATCGCGCTGACGCGGCCGCAGATCTGCGCGCCCGAGCCCGACGCCCGCGCGGTGTGCGAGACCGCCAGGAAATCCGGCAAGCCGCTGATGTCGGAATGGACGAGCTTCGATGCCACCTGCAACTCGGCCTGTGGGTTCGCCGTGATCGGTGCGGCCGAGCGCTGGGTGCCGCCGGGCGCGACGATCGGCATTCACTCGCCGGCCTATTACTGTTTCCTGCGCAGCGGCCGCATTGTCGCCCCGATGGGCGACAGCGCGCTCGCCACGCAATGCCGCAAGTTCGTGAAACAGGGGGCGGCACACCTTGCTGCTTATACGCGCGAGATGGGTATCGATCCGGGTTTCATCGCCGCGATGGAGCAGGTGCCGCACACTGAAGCGCGCTATCTGTCGCGGGAAGAGCTTCACGCCTTCGGCATTGATCGCAGCGACATCGCGCAGACGCCCTGGATGGGCAGGCCGGGCGCGGCCGCGGTGACGCTGAAGGTGCTGCTCGAAGCCACCGGCGCCGATGGCGGCAAGCGCATGGGCTGGCTCGAACTGCAATGCAATGAGAGTGGATCGTCGGCTATCGTGTTCGTGCGGCCAGCGGTCGGCGGGGATGAGGGCGAGGGCACCGAAGTCGCGTTGGTGGCCGGCGCGCGCAGCTTCGTTTTTCCGCGGGACGTTTCCACCTATAGCAATCCGGCCGAGCCCGAGGCGCCGTATCTGCGGCGGCGGCTTGCGGTGCCGACGCCGGAGATCGCGGCGCTTGCCACGGAGCCGGCCATGGATCTGCGCATCACGTTGACGGCAGGCGGGCCTGACGCGAAGACGCAGGTGACGCGGATTTCCAACGCGGGCCTCCCGCAGCGCTGGACATCGGTGGAGGAGAATTGCGGGAAGAGATGAGATGCCGGATTATTGTGTCCGCGCCGTATCCCGCTCCGTCAACAGGCGTCACCGGTTCGTTGCTGCCATCTTCATGATCCGGAACCGTCCTCGTTTGGAGAGCCCGGAGTTGGCTGTGCTTCAGTCGCGCTACGCTCCTGCTCGTCCGCGAACAGCGACCAGACGGCGATGAACAGGGCCGCGATCAGCGGCCCCACGACGAAGCCGTTGATGCCAAGTCCGGCGATGCCTCCCAGTGTGGAGACAAGAATGACATAATCAGGAAGGCGCGTTCCCCTGCCGACCAGATACGGGCGAAGAAGGTTGTCGATCATGCTGATGACGAACACGCCGAAAGCCAGCAGGATCATGCCCTTGAGCCAATCGCCGGACAGTAGCAGATAGGCTGCGACGGGCCCCCAGACGAGGAACGAGCCGATGGCGGGCAGAAGCGACAGCGCGGCCATCACGACGCCCCACAGCAAGGCGCCGCTGATGCCGAGCATCCAGAAGCCGAGCCCGCCCGCCGCGCCCTGGAGCATCGCGATGATGACGTTGCCCTGAACGGTCGCGCGCACCACGTCTGCGAACTTCCTGAAGACATGATCCGTGTAACGCTCGTCGAGCGGACTTGCTTTGCGGATCATCGCCGCCAGGCCTGCTCCATCGCGGAACAGAAAGAACAGCACGTAGAGCATCACGCCAAGGCTGACAAAAAGCTGCGCGGTGTCCTGTCCGATCGTCAGCGCCCGCGTTGCCGTCACTTGGGCGGCCTGGCCGATGGACGAACTGAGACGGGCCTGAATCTCTTCGAAACTGCCGAGATTGAAGACGGACAGGATGTCGATCACGAAGGGCGGCGTCGCGGCGCGAACGCGGTCGAGCACTGCCGTGAGGTCGAACTCCCGCGCGTCGATCCGGTTGTAAAGGCCGGCTGCTTCCTGGGCGAGCGAGGCGAGGATGAGCGAGCCCGGTATGATGACAATGGAGATGCAGGCCAGCACGCTGATCGCGGCAGCGATGTTGCGCCGGCCGCCCATTCGTTTCTCAAGATAGCGCTGCAGCGGATCGAACAATATCGCCAGGATAACGGCCCAGAGCAGGGCCCCGGCGAACGGCAGGATCAACCAGACGAACGCCCCCGTCACAAGGACAACGAGTACGATGAAACTCGTAGTTTGGACGTTCGGCGTAAGCGACATGTAGAGATCTCCTTGGGCGGATGGCGCGGATGGCTCGTGCGAATTTGCGATCAGGCGGCAATAACCGCAGGAGCCGCTGTCACCGAACCACGCAGTCTTGATCATTCGGCCTGCGCATGTCCGGGAACTAATGAAAGAACTGCGAGGTTTCTACCGCTTTCCCGAACCAAAGTGCCCCGAACGAAATGCCTCAGATCCCGTTTCCCTGTACCGGAGGAACGGATCATGGCAAAAAGCGCTGCGGACCTGATCACGGAAGTCCTTCATCAAGTCGGCGTGCGGCGCGTGTATGGCATCGTGGGCGACAGCCTGAACGCATTCACCGATTCGCTGCGCGCCCGTGGTGACATCGACTGGATCCATGTCCGGCATGAGGAAGCCGCGGCCTTCGCCGCCGGCGCCGAGGCGGCGCTGACGGGAGACCTCGCGGTCTGCGCCGGGTCCTGCGGCCCGGGCAACACCCATCTTCTCAACGGTCTATTCGACTGCCAGAGGACGAGGGTTCCGGTACTGGCCATCGCCGCACAGATACCAAGCGGCGAAATCGGGCGCGGCTTCTTCCAGGAAACCAAGCCTTCGGAATTGTTTCGGGCCTGCTCCGATTATTGCGAACTGGTGTCTCATCCCGAGCAACTGCCCGGTATGCTGGAAATCGCTGTTCGAAGCGCCATCGGAAACCGTTCGGTCTCGGTCATCGCGATTCCCGACGACATCATCCGCGCCGAATACGAGGCGCGGCTCTCGCCGCCCGAGACCGTGAAGCTTGCGCTTCCGACCCTGGTCCCGCAGAAAGCATCGCTCGAACCTCTGGCGCGCCTGCTCAACGCCGGCAAACGGATCACGCTGTTTTGCGGGCGCGGCTGCGCGGGCGCACATCATCAAGTGATTCAGCTTGCCGATACATTACAGGCGCCGATCGTATACGCGCTTGGCGGCAAGGAGCACGTCGAGTGGGACAATCCATTCGAGATTGGCCCGACCGGCCGTGTCGGCTTCGAAGCCGGACTGCAGGCCTTCAAGGAATGCGATACGCTGTTGATGCTGGGCGCGGATCTTCCTTTCCGCGAACTCTACCCCGAGGACGTGGCGGTGGCGCAGATCGATATGCGGCCGGAACACATTGGCCGGCGCACTCCGGTGAAGGTGGCGGTTGTCGGCGATATCGGCGCGTCCGTGGATGCGCTGCTGCCGATGATCGAGCGCAAGTCCGATCGCAGTCATCTGGACGACAGTCTGGCGAACTACCGCAAGTGCCGCAAATCGGCAGAGGAGGCGGCAGCTGCGAAGCCGGAGGAGAAGCTGGTCAGTCCGCAATACCTGACGCGGGTTCTGAACGAGAAGGCTGCGGACGATGCCGTCTTCACCTTCGATGTCGGCATGGTGACGATCTGGGCCTCACGATATCTCCGCATGAATGGTCGCCGCCGCATGATCGGCTCGCTGTCGCATGGTTCGATGGCCTGCGCTTTGCCTCAGGCGATCGGCGCACAGGCGGCCTTTCCGGACCGCCAGGTCGTCAGCCTGTCGGGCGATGGTGGTTTCACCATGCTGATGGGGGATTTCCTGACGCTGGCGCAGCAACGGCTTCCGGTGAAGGTCGTGGTTTACAACAATGGCCTGCTTGGCTATGTCGCGGCGGAGATGCATGTCGAGGGCATCCCTGAGTTCGGTACAGATCTGAAGAACCCGGACTTCGCTGCGATGTCGCGCGCCATCGGGATCCACGCCATTCGCGTCGAGCGGCCTGATGACGTGGAGACGGCGGTCACCGATCTGCTTGCGCATCGCGGGCCGGCTCTGCTCGATGTTGTGGTGTCCGCGCCGTCGTGGTGAAGCGCCTCCCGGCGGCGCGATGAGGTTCGCGAACAGAAGAGAGCCGGGCAGGGCCCGGCTCTATAGTCTCTGTGAATCTTGCCGCGCTTACTCGACCGGCTTCACCCTGGGCTCGGCCTTCTGCTCGGGCGCTGCCGGAATATTGGACGACGATCCGGTGGTTTCCGGCGCGGGAGCAGATCCCGTTGTCGACGGCTGCGTGATCGGCGGACGCATGTCGTTGGTCGCGACCTGTTCGCCCGCATCCGTATAGAAATAGATGAAGGCGCCGATTGCGGCGAGCAGCACCGCACCCAGCAAAATCGCGGCCCCAGAACTGGCCGAATTCGGATCGCGCTGATCGCGGTAAGGGGCGGGGTCGATCTGCGGGTCTCGATACGGGTCGTGGCTCATGATCAGGGTCCTCCAGCTTGCTGGGGAGGCAACGCAGAATTTGCGATGACGTTCCCGCGCCACGTTGGCGACTTACATTAACCACCTGAAATCCCAGCATTTCGGATCGCCAGCGACTGGATGGTCGATCCGTATCGCCGACCGGAACCTCCGCAGGGACGCCGCACGGCCTTGCGCCAAATGCTGTCGCCGCATCATCGGTTCCGATGACGCGGCGACTCCGGCGACAGGCTCAGATGCGCCATCCACCGAAGGGAGACCTCGCAATGAACTGGAATGCGGCATTGTTCGGTGTGGCGTTGCTCCTGTCGCCGACACGGTGAACCCGCCATGGGATCGTCGCTCTTTCGCAAAGCGAACCTGCCATGGCTTCGAGCCGGCTGGCGCGCATTTGCAAGGTGGCGCGCAGCCCGCCGTGCGGCGCGTCTCGATCACATGCAGTGGCTCATCCGCTCCGGAGTCGCCAGCCTTGAATAGCCCGGCGTGGATCGCGCGAAATGGCCTGATGTGCGCGGAGACGACCTCCTCGTGCCGGTGGCGATGCGGCGCTCTCTGCTGCGCCAGTGATCTTGTCGGGTCGCCGGGCCCCAGAATCGCGAATCTAAAAGTCTTGCGACAATTCGCATCTACAAACCTCCGTTCTCAGGCATGGGGCTCGGAAAATGCAGACCCATCAACGCGATGCCTCCGCGGAATTGAGGGGCATTAGTACGTTTCAGATTGTTGTGCTGATGGGGGCTGGCGTGCTTGCCGCCTCGCAGATCGGGAAGGCCATCATCTCGCTGCCGGTGATCCGGGCCGAGCTTGGCTTTGGATACACCTTGGCCGGGCTGATCGTTGCGGTGTTTGCAACGATCGGGGCGGTCGGCGGGGTCGGCGCGGGGGCCGTGGTGGCCTTACTTGGCGGACGCCGCGCACTCGTGGGGGGCATGATCATCATCGCCGCGGGTAATCTCATTGGCGCGCTGGCTTCAAGCGGAATGCTGTTGCTGCTTGCGCGCATCGTCGAAGGCGTCGGCTACTTCGGCGTCATCCTGGCGGTCCCGACGATCCTGTCCCGCGACGTCATTCCCCGGCGGCGCGATTTCGTCATGGCGGTGTGGAGCGCCTACATGCCGACCGGGATCATGCTGTTCCTGTTGATGGGAGCCTTGCTGCCGATTGCCGGCTGGCGCACGGTCTGGCTTGCGGATGCTGCGGTGGCGGCCATCTATGCGCTGGTTCTCCTCAAGCTCGCGCCCTCGCTGTTTCCGCCGCCGGTCAGAACAAGCGGTGAGTTCGTGACCGGCCTTGCAAAGGTTGCCGGGAGCCCGAGATGCCTTGCGACGGCGGGGGCGTTCTTTGCGTATTCCTGCCAGATCTTCTCGCTGGCGTTTGCGCTGCCGCTGTTGCTGACGTCCGTTCATGGCATATCGGTTGCGCACGCCGGCGGCCTGAGCGCATTCGTTCTCTTCGTCAGTGCCGCGGGTCATGTGGCCTCCGGCTTCCTGGTCCGGGCGCGCTGGTCCAGAGTGAAGCTGCTGGTCATTGCGTACGCGGCCTTCGGGGTCGCTGTTCTCGCGATCTATTCTTCGGCGGCGCCGACGTGGGTTGTCGCACTGTCGGCCGCGATTGCATTGGGCGTCGGTGGTCTGGCGCCTGGCATTCTATACGCCGCGGCCCCATACGTTGCACCGACGCCGAATGCCGTGCCGACAACGATCGGGCTGCTTCAGCAGGCCAGCAATCTGGGTCAGTTTGCCGGACCTTTAGCCCTCGGGCTGTGTGTCGAATTGATCGGATGGCACGCCGCGCCATGGCTGCTGACGCCGGTTGCGGTTCTCGGCATCGTCTTGAGCCTGTCGCTGCCGAGGCCCAAGGCCGGTCAGGATGTCAGGGGTGCGCCAAGCTTGACTGCAGTGCCGTCCGGTCGACTGACACGCGTGTAGCGGAACGCGTTTGATCGAGCGCTTCGCGGGCTGCTACAAATGCAAATGCCAACAAAAAAGCCGGGCTCAAGGCCCGGCTTTCGCGTTGTTGTGTTCCGTTTGCCGCCGCTTAATGCGCGGGAAGCGCTTCGGGCTGCTTCGGCGTCTCCATCGCGGCAACGCGATTCTTCACCGCCTTCTGCACCTTCTCGAAAGCGCGCACCTCGATCTGGCGGACGCGTTCGCGCGACACGCCGAACTCGGCGGCAAGCTCCTCCAGCGTCACCGGATCGTCGGCCAGCCGGCGCGCCTCGAAGATGCGGCGCTCGCGGTCGTTCAGCACGGTGAGCGCGTGGTCGAGCGCGGACCTGCGATTGTCCAACTCCTCGCTCTCGGCCAGCACTTCCTCCTGACCGGCCGAGTCATCGGCCAGCCAGTCCTGCCACTCGCCGGAATCGCCGTCGTCACGGATCGAGGCGTTGAGCGAGGAATCACCGCCGAGGCGGCGATTCATGTCGACCACGTCCTTCTCGGTGACGCCGAGCCGCTTTGCGATCTGCGCGACCTGGTCGGGCTTGAGATCGCCTTCGCCAAGCGCGTTGATCTTGCTCTTCGCCTTGCGCAGGTTGAAGAACAGCTTCTTCTGGTTCGCGGTCGTGCCCATCTTCACGAGCGACCACGAGCGCAGGATGTATTCCTGTATAGCGGCCTTGATCCACCACATCGCATAGGTGGCGAGGCGGAAGCCTTTGTCCGGCTCGAACCGCTTCACGGCCTGCATCAGGCCGACGTTGCCTTCGGAAATGACTTCGCCGATCGGCAGGCCATAGCCGCGGTAACCCATGGCGATGCGTGCCACGAGCCGCAGGTGCGAGGTGATGAGCTTTTCGGCTGCGTCCTGGTCAGCGTGTTCCTGCCAGCGTTTGGCCAGCATGAATTCTTCGCCCGGTTCCAGCATCGGAAACTTGCGAATCTCTTCCAGATAGCGAGTGAGGCCCAATGAGCCCTGCGCGATAGACGGAAGCTTCGTTGCCATGACCTTTACCAGCCGCCCAATGCCCCGGGCGGTCCCTCTCTCAAATCCTTTGCGGGAAGCCTTTGAGGGTACGAACTACCTTTGTTGGCCGGTTCCCTCAGTACATAACGGTAGAAGCCGCGATTTCCGTCGCTGCCGATCCCGCCAGTGCCCGCTTACTGCCTATACGCAGCCCAACGCTATATTGTTGCACCCGGCCCCTGTCACAAGCGCTGCCAAGCCCCGATTTAGGGCCATTTATGCGCTCTTTTGACAAAATGCGCCGAAGTGTTGCCGCTATGGTACTAATCGGTAACATAGCCTAAAAGATCCGGCCTGTCGGGGGGAATTATGAACGGACCTAACCCCGGCTT
>JAEWHY010000198.1 GCA_023387555.1 Pseudomonadota bacterium | reverse complement strand
GGTGAACGCTACGGCACCGCCTCGATCAGCTTGCCGACATAAACGATCGGTCCGGTCGCGACGCCGGTCGGCGAGCCTCCGGGCGGCTCGACCGACACCGCATAGGTGGCCTCGTTGATGATCTGCGGATCGTAAGCCGCCAGCTGCGAGCGGGTGAATTCCTGATCGCCGATCACGCCGAGCGAACGCGGCCGCGGAAACTTGTCGTGCACCAGCCACAGTTCGTAGGAGCGATCATGCGGCGCATCGGCTCCGACGCGGCGCACCGTGAATTCCTTGGTCTTGAGATCCACGGTCAGCAGGAAGCCGGGCGACACCTTGTCGGCCTGCAGCACCGCGACATAACGGCCGCTGTCGGTCCGCGGCTGATAGCCCTCGCGGATGCCGATGAAAACGAGCAGGGTCGCGGCGATCGCGCCGGAGATGTAGGCGATATTGCGCCAGCGCTTCAGCCGCCGCGTCAGATCGACGACCTCGGCGTTACCGGACGGCGTGCCGGCCAGCGCGGTCGCGCCCGGAAGCGCCGCAAGGATCTTCGGCCAGAGCGACGGAGGCGGTTCGACATCGTCGACGACGGCGGCAAGCGGCGCGAACCGCCGCTCCCAGAATGTCACGCGGGTGGCGAATGCCGCGTCGGAACCGATCAGGCGCTCGGCCTCGACGCGTTCGGCCGCATCGAGCGTACCGAGCGCATATTCGGCGGCCAGGATTTCGTGCTCGTCGTCCATGGTCATGCCTGCCCTCTCACGATCCCAGGCATTGCCGGATCTCGATCAGGCTCCGTCGCAGCCAGGTCTTGATCGTGTTGACGGGTTTTTCGAACTTCGCCGCCAGTTGCTCGCGGCTCAGCCCATTGTAATAGGCCAGCATCACCATCTGCTTGCGGTCCGCATCCAGCGCCCCGATACAGACCATCAGTTGCTTCAGCTCCTCGCTGAGCTCACGCGCGGCGAGCGGATTCGGCAGGTCTGCCACCACATCCATTGCCCCGGGCTCCTCTTCCAGCGAGGCCTCGGAGCGCTTGCGCAGGAGGTCGATGGCCCGGTTCCGTGCGATCGTCACCATCCAGGTGATCGGAGACGCCTTGGCCGGGTCGAACGAGCCTGCGCTGCCCCAGATTTTGAGGTAGGTCTCCTGAATCACCTCGTCGGCGAGGTCGTGACGCTTCAAGATACGGAGCACCACGCCGTAGAGTTTCGCCCGTGTGGCCGCATAAAGCTGCTCGAACGCCGTGCGATCGCCTTGGCCGACGGCTGCAACGAGCGCAGGAAGATCGGCTGGCGTGAGCATTCAGGCAGGTCCCGGGTGACGTCGCGACACGCATAGCACGGCTGCGGTCAAGCGCACATGCTGCAGCGCCGCAGGGCCCGCATGTGAACGGAACCGCAGGAACCCGACTGGCCGGTTGACTTCGATGGCAGGGTTCCTACTTTAGGCGGACCATGATCGCGCGCCTGACCCGTTCCCTCCTTCGCGCCGGCCGCCTGCACGCAGGCTGCTGACCCGGACGGCTGCGCGTATATCGCCAGCCCTCCGGGCTGACGTACCAATTCCCACAGCAACAACCTGAACAGACCGCTCGCAACCCATGTTGCGGCGCGAAAACTTTCATCGACCAGTGAAGGAGACTGCCATGAGCTATTTGCAGCCCGAACTTCCGCCGATCGCCCTCATCCGCGGGGACGCGGACAAGCTTGCCCGCCTCGCCGACAACGCCAAGGGCCCGTTCGCGCTGGCCGGCGATTTTCTTGCCCGCGAAATCGATCGCGCGGAGATCATCGACGAATTCCAGCGCCTGCCGGGTCTTGTGACCATGGGTTCGCGCGTCACCTTCCGTGACGACGTGACAGCGCAGGTACGAACCGTGACGCTGGTTTATCCCCACGAGGCGGACGTCGCCGAAGCCAGGATTTCCGTGCTGACCCCGATCGGCGCGGCGCTGATCGGGCTTTCGGTCAACCAGTCGATCGAATGGGACACCGTGAGCGGCGGCCGTCGCTCGCTGACCGTTCTTTCGGTCGATGCCGTGAACTGACGCTGACTGAACTGTGAGACGGGACCCGGAGTGATGAGTTCCAAGGGTCCCGCTTTCACATTTTGCGAAGGAGCGAGCTAAGGCGCCGGCCGCTCCATTCCCTTGTCCTTCAGCACCGCCGCTCCCGACGGGCCGGCCAGCAGATCGAGGAAGGCTTTCGCCGCTGCGGCATCGCGCGCGGTCGCGGACACCGCGCCGGCATAGGTCGTGTAGTTCTGGATCTCCGCGGGCAGCGGCCCGACCAGCACCACCTCTTTCACCGGCACGATCTCGCTGATCTGGTGAATGCCGAGTTCGGCATCGCCGGATACAAGAAGATCCGCGACATAGCCGCCGCGCTTGAGTTTCGCCTTCGCGCGGATCTGGTCGGCGATCCCCCATTTTACGAACAGCTTGTCGAGATAGATGCCGCTCGAGCCCCCTGAGGCGGGATCGATATAGGCCACAGTCTTTGCGTCCAGCAGCGCACGCCGGAACGCATCGACCGAGGAGATGTCCGGCAGCTTCGCGCCTTTCGGAACCATCACGCCGATCGCGACCCGCGCGAGATCGGTCCTGGTGCCTGGCAACACCTTGCCGGCCTTCCCAAGCGCATCGATGACGCCCGGCGTGATCACCGCGAGATCGAAGGTTTCGCCGCCCTCGATGCGCTTTCGCAATGCGCCGGCGGTGTCGTTGTCCACCACCAGTTTGTGGCCCTGTTTCTCGAATTCGGGCTGAAGCGCCAGCACGACCTGCTTCATCGCGCCGGCGGTGAGCACTTTCACTTCGGCGGCTGAGGCGGCGACAAGGGTTGCTGCGAGAGCCACGCCGGCCATCGATAAGCGCAGGATCATCAGGGAGCTCCAGGATTGGGCTGTCAGCCAGCCTACCGGAAGCGAGAACCCGCCGGAGTGCTCAAAATTCCCGCTTCAGGGGGCCCTAGCGACCAGACGGCCCGTCATATTGGGGTGGAAGCGGCAGAAATATTCGACGTCCTGCGCCGCCGCGACGCTCATCGTGGCGGACGCGGTCGCGGGAATGAGCACGTCCCAGCCGCCCTCCACGCTCGCCGTGTGCGCGACCACGTCCTTGTTGATCCATTGAATGGTGTCGCCAACTTTCGCAGTAATCTCCGAAGGCACGAAA
Organism: Pseudomonadota bacterium; assembly: GCA_023387555.1. Lineage (GTDB taxonomy): Bacteria > Pseudomonadota > Alphaproteobacteria > Rhizobiales > Xanthobacteraceae > Pseudorhodoplanes. The sequence continues at coordinate 5,430 of JAEWHY010000198.1, read as the reverse complement.
GCAAACTTGTCGATCGTCACCTGAATCGTCTCCGCGTGGAGCGGAAGCGAGCCGAGCGTCAGAGCGAACGCGGCGAACACCAGGCGCATCGCCACCGTCCGCTCCTATTTCAGTTTTGCCGCGACCTGCTCGGCATGTTGCTCGTGGCCTTCGAACAGCTTCAGTCCGGTTTCCAGAAAGCTCTTCAACTCGGCATTGCTGACCGACGGAATCAACAGCGTCCGAAGCGCGCCGTTGACCTGCTTGTGGTAGGCGATCTCGTTCTGGATGTAGGCCTTGTCGAACGCTGCGCCATTCAGGCCCGACAGGGACTTGCGTGCGCTGGTCGTCGCCGCCGAAAGCGTCTTGCTCATGTCGTTGTCTTCCGGCGTGACGTTGAGCTTCTTGACGAGATCCTGAGCCTGCTTGTTGACCGCTTCATGGTCGCGCACCATGTCGCGCGCGAACGCGATCACGTCCTTGTTCTTGGATTTCGACAGCGCGAGTTTTGCGTTGTCGATGTCGATCGCGCCGGCCGTATAGGCGATATGGGCGATCTGCGGATCGCTCGGCTTGGCGGTCTGCGCAAACGACGCGCCGGATACGAGGATCAGCAGCGAAAATGCAACCGTCGTGCGGATCAGCATGGCTCCTCCTTCCCCAGTATCAGCTACGGTACTGCCCGGGACGTTGGCTGTTCGCCTTATCGATAGGACGCGCCGAAATCGCCAAATGTTCCTTGGCGAACGCAGGACAATGGCGACACCGTCCAGGATGCGTGGCGCTCGGCGCGATACTTGTCTCGGACCGCGGCGCGGGTCTCATGCTCCCATGTCGCGGCGGAAGTCGCGAAGGTGCGGACCTTCGAGCAGAATCAACGGCCCCGACGCCGGAATCCGCGCCAAACCGCGCGATTCAGCATGACTTCAGGTGGCGCTCGACACCGCGAGGCCGATGTCTTTTAGATATCCATCGAAATTTCGCCCGAAAATACTGCTCAGGACAGACCCAAATCTTCAACGCCCGGCCATTTGGTCCGCGATGGGAAGGCCCGCAGATTTGCAAATTCAAAAAGTTTCTCATCTGGCAGCCTGTGCGCTGCTCGCCGCGCTCGTCACGACCGGCCTGTTCGCTGCCGAGCGGGCCTATCGCCTGTACCAGGATGAAAGCGCCCAGATCGCAGCCCCGCTGACGGGCGCAAAGACCGTAGACGCCGCTGCCGAACCGGTGCCCGTCAAAGCGGCTGAACGGCCGGCCGTCAAAGCGGCCGAACGCGTGGCCGCCGCAACCGACGAACCCGCGCCCCCGGCAACACAGCCCGACCTTCATCCGGCACCGCAAATTTCGACCCGGTGGCTGGATCCGGCCCCGATCGCCGCCCGATCGCAGGTCGCCGATCTGCCGGCGCCGGCTCAGGCGCCAGCCCTCGCCGAACCCGCCCCCGCCGCGCAAGATCCGGTCCCCGCCACTGGCGGCCCGATCGCGAGCCTTGGGGAGAGCGCGACACCGAACCTCGGCAGCGCGCCGGCCGAGGCTGCGCCACAACGCGCGCGGCCGAAGGCCTTGCCGAAGGCCGGCGAGCGTCAGTCGCGGCGCGCTCCGGCCAAGCAGGCAAGCCGCGAACGCGCCGCGCCGCAGCGTCGGGCGCGCGCAGAGGCGTCGCAGCGGCAGGCGCGGGCACAGACGCCTCAGCGGCGGGCGCGAGCGGAAGCCCCAATGCAGCGGTCACGCACAGAGACGCGGTCCGCGCAGGCACGGCAACCGAATATCTATTACGAAAGCGACCGGCAGCTCGGCTATGCGCCGCAGGTCAGGCGCCGGGTCTGCAATCCGGCAAGCGGTCACATGCCGATGCAGTGCTACTATCCGCGCGAGGGCCGCGAGAGGTTTCCTGCAAAGTCAGCCGAATAGACTGGTCGGGTCGCAGATCGCAGAAACGACATGGCCGCGCATTGCGCGGCCATTTTCGTTTCGCGCTAACGGCTTGCCGCTTCAGGCGCGCACCGCGCTCTTGATGCGCATGATGCCGATGGAATCGAGCTCCATCTGCTCGCGCGCATTGCTCTCGGCGCGCTCACGGGCCTGGTCGCGCTCGTCGAGCAGTTCGACCTTCTTCAACTCCTCGAAGGCTTCGCTCAGCGCCGCCTTGGCATCTTCGAGCTGCACCCGCAGGTCGTCGATCGAGCGCTTCAGGTTTTCTTTGCGCTGGTTCGCCGCCTTGGCATAGGTCGGATAGGCGAAATGCGTCGGGTCCTGGATGCCGGCCCGGTCCTGCTCGGCCTTGATCTCGCGCTCGAGGTCGCCGCTCATGCGCTCGAACTCGGCAATCATCGTCTCAATCTGCATTGTGCGGCGGCGCTTCTCGTCCACCTGAAATTTGCGTAGCCGGATCAGCGTCTCACGCGACTTCATCGACACATACTCCCCGAAGCCCCAAGTCCAAACATCGCGCCGAACGCGCGCAGGCGAAATCGGCGGGATTGTGCCCGGCTAACGTTATTTTTTTGTTTCCAAGTTCCCGAGAATGCTCGCAAGCCGCTGATATCCTTCGACCAGAGTGGTGGCTTCATCCTTGGCCTGCCCCAGAAAGGCTTCGAGCGGCTGGTGCAGCCGGATCGCTTCGTCCACTTCCACGCTCGAACCCGGCCTGTAGGCACCCAGCCGGATCAGTTCTTCCATATCCGCATAAGTCGCCATCACCTGCTTGGCGCGGGTGATGACCGGAAGGAATGCGGGATCGGCCGAACGCGGCATGGTGCGCGACACCGATTTCAGCACATTGATTGCAGGATAGCGCCCGCGTTCAGCGATGGCGCGCTGCATCACGATATGCCCGTCAAGGATCCCGCGGACCGCATCGGCGATCGGCTCGTTGTGATCGTCGCCATCGACCAGCACCGTGAACAGCCCGGTGATGGTGCCCTGGTCGGGCCCCGGTCCCGCCCGCTCCAGCAGCCGCGGCAGTTCGGAAAACACGGTCGGCGTATAGCCCTTGGCGGTCGGCGGCTCGCCGGCCGACAGCCCGATCTCGCGCTGGGCCATGGCGAAGCGGGTCACTGAATCCATGAGCGCCAAAACGTCGCGACCCTCGTCGCGGAAATATTCGGCGATCGAAAGCGTCAGATACGCCGCCTGCCGCCGCATCAGCGCCGGCTCGTCCGAGGTCGCGACCACGACGACCGCGCGCTTGAGCCCCTCCTCGCCGAGATCTTCCTGCAGGAACTCCTGGACCTCTCGGCCGCGTTCGCCGACCAGGCCAATGACCGACACGTCGGCCTCGACGTTTCGCGCCAGCATCGACAGCAGCACCGACTTGCCGACGCCGGACCCGGCGAAGATGCCCATCCGCTGGCCGCGGCAGCAGGTCAGGAAGGTATTAAGCGCCCGCACGCCGAGATCGAGCGGCGCCCCGACCCGCTTGCGCGCATGGGCCGGCGGCGGCGGCGCGCGGAACGGATAGGGCGAGGCACCCGGCGGCAACGGGCCCTTGCCGTCGATCGGCTCGCCCATGGCATTGACCACCCGGCCGAGCCAGCCGTCCGAGGGGCGCACCGCGGCGGGCGCCAACGATACGATGGCGCGGCAGCCGCGCCGCACGCCATCGAGCTCGCCGAACGGCATCAGCAGTGCATTGTTACCGGCAAAGCCGACCACCTCCGCCGCGATGGCGCGGCCGGGTCCGGTCTCGATCGTTACCTTGCAGCCGACCGACATGGCGTGGAGCGGCCCGGCAACCTCGACCATCAAGCCGCGCACACCGACCACCCGGCCGTAGATTTCGACCCCGTCCAGTTCCGCGATCTGATCGGCGAGCGCCTTCATGGGATGGCCACGAACTCGGTCGTGCCCGTTTCACCATGAGGGGACGGGCCAGGAAACTCGGCGACAGCGATACGTGTTCGTCTCAGCTTATCCCCCACCCGCCGCGCTCTGCAGCGTCGCCCTCCCCACCCCGTCAAGGGCGTGGGAACACCGAGAGAGTTGTACACAGCGGCTGTCTTCACTCGCTCTTAAAGTTACCGCTGAAGCGGCCACCTTAACTTCGTGTTTACCCGGGTCGTTAATCATTACGACACCGTTCCTGCAACGGTGCGAGGGCTGGCCGGAGACTTCAAATCGAAGGCTGGTCCCGAGAGTCGGTTAACGTCGGCTCTTGAGACGGAACATTAACTCACTCACGGGGAAAAAGCCGTATCCCGGTAAGACTTTAGGGCGATTCGTTTGCTTCTGCATAGATCGCGCTTGCATACCGGAATCAGCTTTTGTTAACCATGTGCAGCTAGCGTTCCCGAATCGTATGGTTGCAAGGCGTTTGAAAGGCCGCCGCTCCGGCGTGCCGACCTTAGGGGCCCCGCAGCGGCGAGAGAGGGGACTGGCATGCGCGTTTTGCTGATCGAGGACGATAGCGCGACGGCGCAGTCGATCGAGTTGATGCTCAAATCCGAGAGCTTCAACGTCTACACCACCGATCTTGGTGAGGAAGGCGTCGACCTCGGCAAACTCTACGACTACGACATCATAATGCTCGACCTGAACCTGCCCGACATGTCGGGCTATGAGGTCCTGCGCTCCCTTCGCGTGGCGAAGGTGAAGACACCGATTCTGATCCTCTCCGGCCTGGCCGGCATCGAGGACAAGGTGCGCGGTCTCGGCTTCGGCGCCGATGACTACATGACCAAGCCGTTCCACAAGGACGAGCTGATCGCGCGCATCCACGCCATCGTGCGCCGCTCCAAGGGGCATGCCCAGTCGGTCATCAACACCGGCGATCTGGTGGTCAATCTCGACCAGAAGACCGTCGAGGTCCACGGCCAGCGCGTGCATCTGACCGGCAAGGAATACCAGATGCTGGAGCTGCTTTCGCTCCGCAAGGGCACGACCCTGACCAAGGAGATGTTCCTCAATCATCTCTACGGCGGCATGGACGAGCCCGAACTCAAGATCATCGACGTGTTCATCTGCAAGCTGCGCAAGAAGCTCGCGAACGCCTCGAACGGCAAGAACTACATCGAGACGGTCTGGGGACGCGGCTATGTGCTGCGCGAGCCGTCCGACGAGGAGGCACGCATTCCGGCCTGACGCTTTCCCTGGGGATGTACGACGTGCGTTGAACTCTCCTCTGCAAGGTCACTCACTGAAAACCCCGCCGGAAACGGCGGGGTTTTTTCGTGAGAGAGCAGCGACGCCTGTGCGCGCCGGCCAGGGCGTGACGTTATGGCCGGTCTTGCAACGGGTCCGGTATCCCATCGATTTCGTCCGGACGCCCGGGGAGGCCTGCTGCAAACGTGTCGCGGTACGCGCGGGGATTGACCCCGGTCCACCGTTTGAAGGCCCGGGTAAAATGCGCCGGATCCGAATAGCCGACCGCATAGGCGATCTCCAGAATGGTGCCCGGCCCGGTCAGGAGCCTGAATGCGCGGTCGCGCCGGTATTCATCGACCAGTTCCTCGA
>JAEWHY010000162.1 GCA_023387555.1 Pseudomonadota bacterium | reverse complement strand
TGGCGATGCTGTTCAACGAAACGCGCTATATCTTCCAGGACGCCGGTAAGATTTCCCAGCACGTCGTTGTTCCAGTAGCGCAAGACGACAATGCCGTGTTCGTTGAGCCAGGTCGTGCGTCGCAAGTCCGTGGCTTGGCCTGACGCTGTGTTGTGTTGGCCGCCGTCCACTTCGATCGCGAGCTTTAGGGTCGGACAATAGAGATCGAGAACATAATTTCCGATGGCGTGTTGGCGGCGAAACTGCAGATCGCCGATTTGCCGGCGGCGCAGCGCGTTCCAGAGCTTGATTTCCGTGTCCGTCATATCTCCACGAAGCCGTCGCGCGCGCACCGTCATCGTTTTCGTGCGCGCGAAACGTGGAGATGACCCCCTCCCGTCGGCTTCGCCGCCGACCTCCCCCTTGCAGCGGGAGGTTAACCCGTGGCGCGGTTTGTGAGCGGAACTCACAACCCCACCTCCGTCGCGACCTGTTCCATCTCCTCCTGATCGACGCCGAGATAGGCTGCGATCACGTTCGGGTCGTTCTTCACCTGCTCGCAGGTGCCGTCCGAAATCTTCTCGCCGTAATCCAAGACGACGACATGATCGGAGATCTGCATCACCACCGACATGTCGTGCTCGATCAGCAGCACCGATGTCTTGTGGTCGTCTCGGATCGAGATCAGCAGTTCGGACAATTCCGCGCTCTCCCGCGGATTGAGGCCGGCGGCGGGTTCGTCGAGGCACAGCAGCACCGGATCGGTGCACATGGCGCGCACGATTTCCAGACGCCGCTGGTCGCCATAGGGCAGGTCACCGGCCGGATCGTCGGCGCGTTCGATCAGGTTGATGGTTTCGAGCCAGCGGGTGGCGCGCTCGATGGCGGCTTTCTCGGCGTTGCGGAACGGAGCGAGGCCCAGGAGGCCGAGGAACGAATAGCCCGACGCCTTCATCAAAGGGGTGTGCTGGGCGACCAGCAGGTTTTCCAGCACGGTCATGCCGCGGAACAGCCGGATATTCTGGAAGGTGCGCGCCACCCGCGCGTGCCGGGCCACCGCATGGTCGGGCATGCGTTCGAGCAGGAACAGTCCGCCGTTGCGGCGCACGCGGCTTTGCGCCGCGCTGGCGGTCAGGGCATCGAGCCCGTTCCAGACCGACGGATCGCCGTATTGCAGCGCGATGCGGCCCTCGGTCGGCTGGTAGAAGCCGGTGATGCAGTTGAAGACCGTGGTCTTGCCGGCTCCGTTCGGCCCGATCAGCGCGGTGATCTCGCCATGGCGCGCGGTGAAGCACAGGTCATGGACCGCGACCAGCCCACCGAAGCGCATGGTGAGATGTTCGACCCGCAGGACGTCATGCGCAACGCTCATCCGCGGCCTTCCTTCACGAACTTCGCGGCGATGGTCTTCTTCTCATGCAGGAAGGCGGTGGGATCGCGCGTCGAGATCAGGCCGCGCGGCTTCCAGATCATGATCAGCACCATGGCGAGGCCGAACAGCAGCATGCGGTATTGCGTCGGGTCGAACTGGCTGCCGAAGATGGCTTTGAGGAAGTCCAGCTCACGGAGATATTCGGTGCCGCCGATCATCAGGATCGCGGCGATGGCGACGCCGCCCATCGAGCCCATGCCGCCGAGCACAACGATGGCGACGATCATCGCCGATTCCACGAAGGTGAAGCTCTCCGGCGAGATGAAGCCCTGGCGGGCGGCGAAGAACGAGCCGGCGAAGCCGCCGAACATCGCGCCGATGGCGAAGGCGGACAGTTTGGTCGTGGTGGTGTCGATGCCGAGCGCGCGGCAGGCGATCTCGTCCTCGCGCAGCGCTTCCCAGGCGCGGCCGATCGGCAGCCGCCGCAGCCGCAAGGTGACGAAGGCGGTGAGCAGGGCGAGGCACAGGATCACGTAATAGAGAAAGATGGTGCGGTAGACCGGCGAGAATTCGAGTCCGAAGACCGCCGCGAAGCCGTCGTCATTGGCGTTGAACGGAATGCCGAAAAAGGTCGGACGCGGAATGCCGGAAATGCCGGCATAGCCGCCGGTGAGATCGACCCAGTTGATCAGGACGAGGCGGATGATTTCGCCGAAGGCGAGGGTGACGATGGCGAGATAGTCGCCGCGCAGCCGCAGCACCGGAAAGCCGAGCAGGATGCCCCAGAACGCCGCGAGAATGCCGGCGAGCGGCAGCAGCACCCAGAACGAGAAGCCGAAGGTCTTGGCGAGCAGCGCATAGGAATAGGCGCCGACCGCATAGAACGCCACGTATCCGAGATCGAGCAGGCCGGCGAGGCCGACCACGATGTTCAGCCCCCAGCCGAGCATGATGTAGATCATGATCTGGATGCCGAAATTGTCGATCCACTTTACCGAGCCCTGCAGGCCGCCGAGGCCGATCACGATCACCGGGAACAGGAAGGCAAAGCCGAGCGCGAACGGGGTGATGAATTTCGCGATGGTGGCGCGGGCCTCGGCCCAGCGCACACTGGTTGCCTCGCGCCGGGTCGTCGCGCGCCGGGCCGCGAGCGGCACCACGATCAGCGAGCGGATCAGGCTGATGGCGACGACGAAGGCCACCATCGCCGCGAGCAGCGCCGGCCGCGGATTGAGCATCAGCTCGTTGCGGATATCGACGGTGGTCTGCAGCCCGATCAGCGGCAGCAGGATTCCGAACGCGACCAGGCCGGCAATCGCCGCGTCGCGGATGGCGCGCAGGATGTCGACCCGCGCTGGCACGGGTTCGGGCATGTCAGACCTTTTCGACCTCGGGCCGGCCGAGCAGGCCTTGCGGCAGGAAGATCAGCACGATGGCGAGGATGGAGAAGGCGGCGACATCCTTGTAGTCGATGGAGAAATAGGCCGACCAGAAGGTCTCGATCAGGCCGATCAGGAGGCCGCCGATCACCGCCCCCGGCAGCGAGCCGATGCCACCGAGCACCGCCGCGGTGAACGCCTTGATCCCCGGCACGAAGCCGTCGGCGAAACTGACGACGCCGTAATACATCAGGTACATGGTGCCGGCGACGGCGGCGAGGGCGGCTCCGATCACGAAGGTGATGGAGATGGTGCGGTCGACATTGACGCCGAGCAGCGCCGCCATTTTCGGGTCCTGCTCGGTGGCGCGCTGGGCGCGTCCGAGCGAGGTCTTCGACACCAGATACCAGAATGCGGCGAGAAGGACCGCGGTCACGCCCCAGATGATCAATTGCCGATAGGACAGCGTCACGGTGTAATTTCCGCGATCCATCAGCACGAACACGTCGGTCACCATCGGCGGGATCGACTTGTTGCGCGGGCCCTGCGCGACCTGCACGAAATTCATCAGGAAGATCGACATGCCGATCGCCTAGATCAGCGGCGCAAGGCGGAACGAGCCGCGCAACGGCCGGTAGGCGACGCGCTCGATCGCCCAGCTCAGCAGCGAGGTGATCAGCATGCCGACAATCAACACGATCAGCAGTGTGAGAAAGATCGACGAGATGCCGAGCACCGTCGACAAGACGAGCACCGTGATCAGCGCGACGAAGGTCGACACCATGAAAACATCGCCATGCGCGAAGTTCACCATGCCGATGATGCCGAACACCATCGTGTAGCCGATCGCGATCAGCCCGTAGATTGATCCCAGCGTGATGCCGTTGATCAGTTGCTGGACAAAGATTTCCATGTCGACGCGCCCTTCCCCCCAAGAGTATCGCAGCCGGCCCGCCGATCGGACGCGCGATTGAGGCGACGTCCGAGTGACTTGCGATTCTCTTAGCAGCGACGCTGCGGGGCGGCAACGCGACGCACCCGCACGACCTGTGCGTACACGGGACTGCGCGGGCCGGAGCGCACGCTCATTGTGGGCGGAACCGCAGGTTTCGCGGCCGGTTCTGTCAAACCTTCGTGTCGGTGGGGCGGGAACGCCGGTTCCGGCGGTGCGTTGGAAGAACGGGGCGGGGGTCTAACCAGGAGCTTACTATGGCGAACGAACGTAATCAGGGCCAGCAGCAGCAGGGCAACCCGGGCCAGGGTGGCCAGCATGGCGGGCAACAGGGCACCCAGAAGCCCGGCCAGCAGACCCAGAATCCGGGTCAGGGCGGCCAGCATGGTGGGCAACATGGCGGGCAGCAGAAGCCTGGCCAGCAGCAGGGCCGCTA
>JAEWHY010000096.1 GCA_023387555.1 Pseudomonadota bacterium | reverse complement strand
CCGCTTGATCCAGGTCGGATCGCCGCCTACATCTTAGACAAACTTTCGATTGACGCGTGCGGCACGGTTCGGATTAGCTGTATGCGCAATGGGCCGGGGGGCTGGCCAAGCGCGCTGAAAGGCGCCGGGATCGAGGGGATTCCGTTACCGTGCACGCTCTGCTCGGCGTGAGCCGCGTCATCGATGCGATCAATATGCGGCTCGGGAAATGGGTATCCTGGCTGGTTGTCGCCGTCGTCATCATTTCAGCCGCGAACGCCGTCAGCCGCAAGCTGCTCGGCCTGTCGTCCAATGCCTGGCTCGAGCTGCAATGGATCATGTTCAGCGTGATCTTCATGGTGTGCTCGCCATGGACACTGATGTCCAACGAGCACATCCGCATCGACATCGTGAACAGCATGTTTTCGAGCAAGGTGCGTAACGTGATCGATATCGTCGGGCACGTCGCATTCCTGCTGCCGCTCACCATCGTGATGATCGTGACCGGCTGGCCGTTCTTCCTCGCCTCCTACAATCTGAATGAGCAATCGTTCAATGCCGGCGGCCTGCCGCAATGGCCGGCCAAGGCGCTGGTCGTGATCGGCTTCACGCTGCTGTTCTTCCAGGGCATTTCCGAAATCATCAAGCGCATCGCGATCATGCGCGGCGACATACCTGATCCATTCGAGCAGAACTCTCATCCGGCCGAAGCAGAAGCCGAGCGGTTGCTCGCCGACGTCAAACCCGACAACCGATAAGCAAGCAACCGATCCGCCATGACAGAACTCCTGATTCACTACATGGCGCCGATCATGTTCGGCTCCCTCGTGGTGTTTCTGCTGCTCGGCTACCCGGTGGCTTTCTCGCTCGCCGCCAACGGTTTGCTGTTCGGCCTCATCGGAATCGAACTGGGCCTGTTCCGTCCCGACTTCCTCGGAGCCCTGCCCGAGCGCGTCTACGGCGTCATGAACAATGACACGCTGCTGGCGATCCCGTTCTTCACCTTCATGGGCCTGATCCTCGAACGATCCGGCATGGCGGAGGATCTGCTCGATACCATCGGGCAGCTATTCGGCACCATTCGCGGCGGCCTCGCCTACGCGGTGATTTTCGTCGGGGCGCTGCTTGCGGCAACCACCGGCGTGGTCGCAGCCTCGGTGATTTCCATGGGCCTGATCGCGCTGCCGATCATGCTGCGATACGGCTATGATCGAAGGGTGGCGACGGGCGTCATTGCGGCGTCCGGTACGCTGGCGCAGATCATTCCGCCGTCGCTCGTGCTGATCGTGATGGCCGACCAGCTCGGCCGTTCGGTCGGCGACATGTACGAGGGCGCATTCATCCCCGGCCTCGTCCTCGCGGGACTTTATGCCAGCTACGTTTTCCTGGTGACGATGGTGAAGCCGGCGGCGGCCCCGGGCCTGCCCGCCGAAGCGCTCACCTACAAGGAGCCGGACGGCAGCCGCGGATTGCCGTCGCTGTTCATCGTGGTCGTGTTCTCCGCCGTCGCCGCGTATCTCTACATGCGCACAACCAAGATATCGGCCGGATCCGACTTTGTGATCCTGACCATGTCCGTCGGCGTCTGTCTGGCGTTTGCGATCGCGGTCATCAACCGACTGCTCGGTTTGAAGCTTCTGTCGGCAATGGCGGAGCAGGTCATCTTCGTCATGGTGCCGCCGCTGGCGCTGATCTTCCTGGTGCTGGGGACCATCTTCATCGGCGTCGCCACCCCGACCGAGGGCGGCGCGATGGGTGCCGTCGGCGCGATGCTGCTCGCGATTGCCAAGCGGCGCCTGACGTTCGATCTGACACGGCAGGCCGCACAATCGACCGCCAAGCTGTCGGCCTTCGTGATCTTCATCCTGATCGGCGCGCGGGTCTTTTCGCTGACCTTCTACGGCGTCGACGGTCATCGCTGGGTAGAGGAACTGCTGCTCGGCCTGCCCGGCGGGCAGATGGGATTCCTGATCTTCGTCAACGTCTTCGTCTTCGTTCTCGCGTTCTTCCTCGACTTCTTCGAAATCGCATTCATCGTCATTCCGCTGCTGGCGCCCGCCGCCATGCGCCTCGACATCGACCTGATCTGGTTCGGCGTGATGCTGGGCGTGAACATGCAGACCTCGTTCATGCATCCGCCATTCGGCTTCGCGCTGTTCTATCTGAGGTCGGTGGCACCGCGCAGTTCGTATATCGACCGCGTGACCGGGAAACGGATGCCGCCCGTCACCACCGGCGAGATCTACTGGGGTTCGGTGCCGTTCGTGGTGATCCAGTGCATCATGGTCGGCCTTGTCATTATCTTCCCGGGCATGGTGATGCACTACAAGGGCGCCCAGACCAAGCTGGACCCCGCCAAGATCGAGGAGCAGCTGAAGAATCTGCCGGGCATCGAGATGCCGCCGCCGATCCAGTTCGACCAGCCGCCGGTCATCAAGTAACCCGATCAGGCTTGCGGCACATTCCGTTCCGCGCCACCCGCCATTCACAAAAGAGCCGGCCATTCGGCCGGCTCTTTGCTGTCATCACTTCGGCGTCGTCACTTCGACCGATCAGCTGCGCGCGCGGGCGCGGATCATGAAGCTGTCGTAGCCATATTCCGCCACCTGCCACCACAGATATTGCTCGTTGCGGAAGGCCATGGCGTGGTCGAGGACCTTCTTGAAATCCGCGTTCTTCGCCGCGGTCTCGGTGTAAAGTTCATTGGCAGCGGCATAGCAGGCATCCATCACCGACGGGGGGAACGAACGCAGTTGCGCACCGCCGGCAACCAGACGGCGCAGCGCAGCCGGATTTCCGGCATCGTATCGCGACATCATGATGGTGTTGGCGACATGTGAGGCGGACTGGACGATGGACTGATAGCTCTTCGGCAACTCGTTCCATTTCCCGATGTTGACGAAATTGTGCAGCATCGGGCCGCCTTCCCACCAGCCCGGGTAGTAATAGAACGGCGCGACCTTCTGGAAGCCGAGCTTTTCGTCGTCATAAGGCCCAACCCATTCGGCCGCATCGATCGTACCCTTCTCCAGCGCCGGATAGATGTCGCCCCCGGCGATCTGCTGTGCCACCACGCCGACCTTCGACAAGACACGGCCGGCAAAGCCGCCGATCCGCATCTTCAGGCCCTTCAAGTCTTCGACGGATTTGATCTCCTTACGGAACCAGCCACCCATCTGCGCACCGGTATTCCCTGCCGGAAACGCGACGATGTTGGACTTCTTGTAGAAGTCATTCATCAGCTCCTGGCCGCCCCCGTTGAACATCCAGGCATCGATCATGCGCTGATTGAAGCCGAACGGAATCGCCGTACCGAACGCGAACGTCGGATCCTTGCCGACATAATAGTAGGAGGCGGTATGGCACATCTCGACCGTGCCGCTGGTCACCGCATCGGCGGCCTGCAAACCAGGAACGAGTTCACCCGCAGCGAAGACCTGAATGTTGAAGCGATGGTCGGTGGCCTCGGCCACCGCTTTCGAGAAGACTTCGGCCGCGCCGAAGATGGTGTCGAGCGATTTCGGGAAGCTCGACGTCAATCGCCATCGCAGTTCTGGACTGGACTGAGCAATGGCCGGAGCAGCGATCGCGCTGGTGGCAAGTCCCGCAGCCGCGACTTTCAAAAAGTGTCGGCGTTTCATGTGACTTTCCTCTCCTTGATGCGCCGCCTCTTTCGGGCCGGCCCGCCTTGCGCGGCCGTTCTGTCGCACCGGCATGATGTCGGAGAGCAAAGTCCGTATCTAGAAAGAAAAAGGCCGGCCCGATGGGCCGGCCTTCGATTTTTTACTTGACGGCGCGATCAGGCGCGCGTGCGCGCACGGATCATGTAGCTGTCATAGGCGTATTCTGCCACCTGCCACCACAGATATTCGTCGTTCCGGAACGCGATCATGTTGTCATAGATCTTCTTGAAGCTCGGATTGCTTGCATTGATCTCGGCATAGACATCGTTCGACGCCTTGAAGCATGCATCCATGATCGGCTGCGGGAAAGCCCGCAGCTGCGCGCCGCTTGCGACGAGACGCTTGATCGCCCCGGGATTCTCAGCGTCGTATTTTGCCGTCGTCCAGATGTTGGCGGTGTCGGATGCCGAGCGCAGGATCTGCTGATAGTTCTTCGGCAATTTATTCCACGCATCGACATTGATGAAGTTGTGGATCGCGGTGCTGCCTTCCCACCACCCCGGATAATAATAGAACGGCGCAACCTTCTGGAAGCCGAGCTTCTCGTCGTCGTAAGGACCGACCCATTCGGCCGCATCAATCGTGCCCTTCTCCAGCGCCGGATAGATGTCGCCGCCGGCGATCTGCTGCGGCACGACGCCAAGCTTCGACAACACGCGTCCGGCAAGGCCGGCAATGCGCATCTTCAGGCCGTTGAGATCGTTGACGTCCTTGATCTCCTTGCGGAACCAGCCACCCATCTGGCAGGTGGTGTTGCCAGCCGGCAGCGCGACGAACTTGAACTTGGAATAGAACTCATCGAACAGCTTGGTGCCGCCATGCTGATACAGCCATGAATTCTGCATTCGCGTGTTCAGTCCGAACGGAACGGCGCTCGCGAGCGCAAAGGTCGGATCCTTGCCGACATAATAATACGACGCTGTATGACACATCTCGACGGTGCCGTTGGTCACGGCGTCCGCCGCCGCAAGACCGGGAACGATTTCGCCGGCTGCAAAAGGCTGGATCTGGAATTTGTTGTCGGTCGCTTCCGCTACTGCCTTGCAGAACGTCTCGGCTCCGCCCCACAGCGTGTCGAGCGACTTCGGAAAGCTTGAGGTCAGACGCCATTTAAGTTCGGGACTTGATTGAGCAATGGCGGGTTTCGCGATGGCGGCGGCAGCCGCACCTGCCCCGATCGTCGCGATGAATTGACGGCGCTTCATACGGGTCTCCCAAAACGGTTCTGAATGGTTGTCGTTCCGGCCCGGTAGCCGGTTGGCGCGGACGGCAGGCACGATGGCGCCTGTACCGCACCCGAGCTAAGGGCAGGCCTTTCACAATCAACAGGGCAGCGTCAATGCGAAATTCGACGGAGCGCCAGGCGATCGCCGGAAGCGAGGCGCGTTACGGCAGGTTCGAGACCGCAAGTCTGGCCGCCGAGGCCGCCGATTGCAGGTCCGCAACGCTGACTTTCGGCCGATCGGACCGCCTGATTCCCGGATAAGCCTGCCCGGCCAGGGCCAAAGCCTTTCGCAATGCAGCTTCACTATTGTGGTCGCGCTGCTTCAGATACGGCAGCACATCCCTGGACTGAGCCCGGGCCGCCATCGCGAAACCTAGCCCGTCCAGATAGCTTTCAAGATTGTCATCTTTCTGGACGACCGCATATTGCGCCGCAGCACGATCGAGCATGTCCGCCGCGACCCGCGCCCGGATCGCCTGGACCGGCACGTCGGATGCTGGCGCCTTCTTTTCCGCCGCAGCCAGTGCCGCGAACACCGCGTTCGCATGCCGCTTCACTTCGGCAACCGGTTTCTTGTCGGCTGCGGCTGCAACGGCCGCCTCCAGCTTGCTGCCGAGGCCGGTGACACCGCGCGCCTTGAGTACATCCTCCATCACCACATAGATTTCGGAGAGGCCGTGCGCAAACATCTGCGCACCAGCCTCCTGCTCCTTGCCTTCATAAGCCGCGAGCCCGGCATGAAAATGCGCAGCAATCACCTGCAGCGCGACGCCATATTCCACCGGATCCTTGGCCGCCGCTTCAACATTGATGCCGCCCTCGCCGCCTTCTCCACCCTCGCCGCCTTCGCCGCCCTGACCGACCGTCAACGCATGCGCCAGGATCCGCTGTCGCAATGCCGCGCTGATCCCGTCATGCGGTTTCGTCTCGGTGGGCTGCACTTGCGGACCGCCGGCACCATGCGCTGCTTGATGTGGTGATCCGGTGCCGCCAGTCAGGATGAAGGCGCCTATTCCGATCCAGATCTTGCGGGATGTCCTCATGGCACGACCTCGCGGAGATGATGGGGCTTGGGTTTCCTAGCCGCGTCATCCAGCGCGGCCAAGCCCGATCTCTTTGAATCATTCCAAGGCGCGCAGATCGATTTGCGAAACTGAGCGAATTCGTGCCAATGCGTCAGGCATGCAGATCGTGATTGCCGATATTCTCGATGCCGACGATCTCGTCGCGGTCCATGCAGCGCTGTCTCGCGCGCACTTTGTCGACGGCCGCGAAACGGCGGGCTATGCCGCCCGCACGGTGAAGGACAACCGGCAGGCCGACGGAGCCGACAAGTCGCTCGACCCGGTGCGGAAATTGCTGGCAACTCGGATCATGGCGAACGAGGTGTTTCGTCTGGCGGGACGGCCAAAGACGCTGACCCCGCTGCTGTTCTCGCGCACCGAAACCGGCATGCAGTACGGCATCCATGTCGACGACGCGCTGATGGGCGGCCTGCGCATCGATCTCGCTTTCACGCTGTTTCTCGATGCGCCGGAAACGTACGACGGCGGCGAACTCGTCATCGAAACCGCAGCAGGCGAGGACGCGATCAAGCTGCCGGCGGGTGCGATGGTGCTCTATCCCGCGACGACACTCCACCGCGTCGCGCAGGTGACGCGCGGTACCCGGCATGTGGCCGCGGGTTGGGCGCGCAGCTTCGTGCGCGATGCAGCACGCCGTGAACTGCTGTTCGATCTCGATACGGTGCGCCGAGCAATTTTTGCGCGCGACGGCAAGACGACGGAATTCGACCTGATCTCGAAATCGGTTGCCAACCTGTTGCGGATGTGGAGCGACGATTGAGCCTTTCGCGCGTTGTTAGTGGCATTCAACTTTTCGCCGCACGACGCGTGCAGTGTCATGGCTTCGAGAATGTGCCATGCCGAACAAAAAGCCGATGAGAATCCAGGCGCACGGCGCGACGCCGACATTCCGGCAACGCTATGACGCGCTGGAAGAACAGCGGCTGGCGCTGATCAACCGCCTTCAGCAAACCGGCGAAGCCGGCCGCCGGCACCCGTCGGCGCGCAAGGCCTTGACGCTTCTGAACCGAACCTTCCGCAAGGCCACCATCGTACAGCGCGCCGCAATCCTGCAGGCCGCCGAGTGGCTGGTCAGGCTGGTCGAGTTCGGCGGCATGATCGTGTGAGCGTCACGAAGCCTACGAACCCCGATTCACGCGATTTCCACATATTTTCAGCGGCTTGTGCGCCGCTCTCCGCACTATCGGCGTAAGACCAGTGATGCACAGACACGGCGCGCGCACTTGGCTTAGCTGAGAGCGGGCGTCTGGCGCCTCCGGCTTCGCGGCGTCGGCCAGCCCCACGGACAACAAGGGGAAGCGCCGATGAGCACATTGACCGTCAATGAGATCCGCGAAAGCGGCGGCATGACCAGCGAAGAGAAGATGGTGATCTTCGCGTCATCGCTCGGCACCGTTTTCGAATGGTATGACTTCTATATCTACGGTACGCTCGCAGCCATCCTCGCCGCGAAATTCTTTTCCGGCGTAACGCCGACCGCAGCGTTCATCTTCACGCTGCTAGCCTTCGCCGCGGGGTTTGCGGTCCGGCCGTTCGGCGCGCTGATCTTCGGCCGGCTCGGCGACATGATCGGCCGCAAATACACCTTCCTGATCACCATGATCCTGATGGGGCTCGGCACCTTCTGTATCGGGCTACTCCCGACCTATGCCAGCATCGGCATTGCGGCACCGATCCTTTTGATCGCGCTGCGTCTGGTTCAGGGTCTTGCCCTTGGCGGCGAATATGGCGGCGCGGCCATCTACGTCGCCGAACATGCGCCGAAAAACAAGCGCGGCTATTACACCTCTTGGATCCAGACGACGGCGACGCTCGGCCTGTTCATGGCGCTGCTGATCATTCTCGGTATCCGCACCTCGATGGGCGAAACCGCATTCGTCGGCGACGGTTCGATGGGCGACGGCTGGCGCATCCCCTTCCTGCTATCGGCGGTGCTGCTCGCGGTCTCGATCTGGATCAGGCTGAGGCTGAACGAATCCCCCGTGTTCCTGAAGATGAAGGAGGAAGGCCGGGCGTCGAAGCGACCGCTGTCCGAAGCCTTCGGCGAATGGCCAAACCTCAAGCTCGGGATCCTCGCTTTGTTCGGCGCCACCGCCGGCGAGGCCGTGGTGTGGTACGGCGGCCAATTCTACGCGCTGTTCTTCCTGACCCAGACGCTGAAAGTCTCCGCGGTGACGGCGGCGCTGATGATCGCCACGGCGCTCGCGCTGGCCACGCCCTTCTTCATCGTGTTTGGCATCCTGTCGGACAAGATCGGCCGCAAGCCGGTGATGCTGGCCGGCTTTCTGCTCGCGGCGCTGACCTATTTCCCACTCTTCCAGGGCATCACGCATTTTGCCAATCCGCGGCTCGAAGCCGCCCTCGCCTCCGCTCCGGTTTCGGTGGTCGCCGATCCGGCGGAATGCTCGTTCCAGTTCAATCCGGTCGGCACCGCAAAATTCACCTCGGGCTGCGACGTGGCCAAATCCGCGCTGGTCGCGCGCTCGGTGAATTATACCAATGAGCCGGCAGCAAAGGGCACGCCGGCCGTGGTCAAGGTCGGAGCGCAGTCCATCCCGGTCAATACCCCGGACTTTGCGAATGTTCTCGGCCAGGCCATCACGGCGCACGGCTATCCTGCCGCGGCGAACCCGGCCGACATCAACTATCCGATGACGATCCTGCTGCTGTGGATCCTCGTGATTTACGTCACGCTGGTTTACGCACCGATTGCCGCGTTTCTCGTCGAACTGTTCCCGGCGCGGATCCGCTACAGCGGCCTGTCGCTGCCCTACCACATTGGCAATGGCTGGTTCGGCGGATTCCTGCCCGCGACCGTGTTCGCGATCGTCGCTGCGACCGGAAACATCTATTCCGGCCTCTGGTACCCGATCGTGATCGCGGCAATGAGCTTTGTTATCGGCCTGATATTCCTGCCCGAAACCAAGGACAGGGACATCAGCCATTAGCTGCGAGCCACCAAGTGCGGCCGACGAAAGCGCCGTGATCCGCTAGAGGGCAGATCACGGCACTCTGCTTGGGCTTTATTGCTTGGACTTGCTGTCCGGCGGACGGACATTGACATTGATCTTGATGGGCTTCCACGCGCCTTCCGACATCACGTATCCGAGGTCATAATAGACGTGGCTCGGCTTGAGGTCGAAATGGCCGACCAGGGACAGCACGCCGCGATCATCGACTTCGGCCGCCTTGTCGGCGATCGGCGCCTTGCCCGCAATCTGCTCGATGTCGATCTTCTGTTCCACGAACGGCTTGAAGACCTCCTTCAGGCGCTCGGGTGGAAACTGGTCGCGAAACTGCTTGGACAGCTTGCCGTGCAGCACGCTGTAATTCTGGGTGACATTCGCATCATTGAAGCTGAGCAAGGTGGTCTTGATCAGGACCTCCTGAGCATCCACCTCCGGCGCCTTCTGCGCATTCTGGGCATGCGCGGGAATCGTCCAAAGCACACCCGCCACCGCAAGCGTCCCGAAAATTCCAAATGACCCCGTTTGCCGCACACGCATCGGCCCCTCCTCCGCAACAAGAATACCTCCCGCAACAATGCCGGGAGTGCGAGGGCAGGACAAGTCGGTGCGCTGTTACGCCTCGATCACGATCTTCGGTGCTGCACGGCCCGGCCCCGGTCCGGCCAGAGCGTCACGCAATTTCTGCGCAATCTCGCGATAGCCCTTGGCATGCGGGCCGTCGGGCTGCGTCGCGACCACCGGCAGGCCGGCGTCGGAGGTTTCGCGGATCGTCATGTCGAGCGGGACCGCGCCAAGGAACGGCACCTTCAGCCGCTCCGCTTCGTGCTGCGCACCGCCATGCCCGAAGATATCGGATCGCGTGCCGCAATGCGGGCAGACGAAATAGCTCATGTTCTCGATCACGCCCAGGATCGGCACATTGACGCGCTTGAACATGGCGACGCCACGCCGGGCATCGATAAGGGCCAGGTCCTGCGGGGTCGAGACGATCACCGCGCCGGCCAGCGGCACTTGCTGCGCCATGGTGAGTTGGGCGTCGCCGGTGCCGGGCGGCATATCGACCACCATCACGTCGAGCTGGCCCCATTCCACCTCGCGCAGCATCTGGGTCAGCGCCGACATCACCATCGGGCCGCGCCAGATCATCGGCGTCTCTTCCTCGATCAGGAAACCGATCGACATCACGGACAGACCGTAGCGGCTGATCGGTTTCAGCCGCGTGCCCCCGATGGTCTCCGGCTTCTCGCGAATCGCCAGCAGCTTCGGCATCGAGGGGCCGTAGATATCGGCATCCAGCACGCCGACCTTCAGGCCCAGATCGCGCAGCGCCAGCGCCAGATTGATCGCAGTCGTCGACTTTCCGACGCCGCCCTTGCCGGAGGCCACCGCAATGATCGAGGTCACGCCGGGAACGCCGGCCGGTCCGGCCGGTGCGCCGCGGCCATGAGCATGCCCATGTCCGCCCCGCGCCCCCTGCGGAGGCGGCGGCGCGCCCTTCCCGGCCGCGCGCTCGGCCGTGAGTGCAACCATGGCGGAGGTCACCCCCGGAATCGACTTGACCGCGTCCTCGACCTGCTTGCGGACCGGCTCCCAAGCCTTGACCGCGGCAGCATCGACGCTGAGCGAGAAGAACACCTTGCCGTCCGTGACCACGATGTCGGACAGCACGCCGCTCTCGGTCAAACTGCGCCCGTCCGGTGCTCTCATGGCCGCGAGCCGCTCGCGGACTTGTTCTTTTGTCGGTGCCACGTGTGCGGTCTCCGTCCCGGGTTTCTCCCTCTAGATAGGGCGGGTTGACGCAGCCGCACAAGGCGTCACATTGGCCGGCGATCGGGGGCGGGCCGCATTTGTACCGCCGTGACGGGAGGCATGCGATGGCGAAGGTGGCGTTTCTGGGGCTCGGCGTGATGGGCTATCCGATGGCGGGGCATCTGAAGGTCAAGGGCGGACACGATGTGACCGTCTACAACCGCACCGCCGCCAAGGCCGAGAAGTGGGTCGCGCAATACGGCGGCAGGAGTGCTGCGACGCCAAAGGAAGCCGCCGAAGGCCAGGATTTCGTGATGTGCTGCGTCGGCAATGACGACGACTTGCGCCAGGTCACGCTCGGCGCGGACGGGGCTTTTGCCTCGATGCAAAAGGCCGCGGTGTTCGTCGATCACACCACCGCGTCCGCGGAAATCGCGCGCGACCTTTATAAGGCCGGCAAGGAGCGCGGCTTCGACGTGATCGATGCGCCGGTCTCCGGCGGACAGGCGGGCGCGGAGAACGGCGTCCTGACCGTGATGTGCGGCGGCGATGCCGCGGTCTTCGACCGTGCCAAGCCGGTGATCGAATCCTATGCGCGGGCCTGCAACCTGCTCGGCGCGCCCGGCGCCGGCCAGCTCGCCAAGATGGTCAACCAGATCTGCATCGCGGGCCTCGTCCAGGGATTGTCGGAAGGCCTGCATTTCGCCAAGAAGGCCGGCCTCGACATCGAGAAGCTGATCGCGACCATTTCCAAAGGCGCGGCACAGTCCTGGCAGATGGAAAACCGCTACAAGACCATGACCGAGGGCAAGTTCGACTTCGGCTTCGCGGTCGACTGGATGCGCAAGGATCTCGGCATCTGCCTCGCCGAAGCGCGCCGGAATGGCGCGCACCTGCCGGCTACGGCCCTGGTGGATCAGTTCTATTCCGAGGTGCAGGCGATGGGCGGCAAGCGCTGGGACACCTCGAGCCTGATCGCGCGGCTCGATCGCTGATCCGAAAAGAAAAAGGCCGGCGCTGAGGCCGGCTTTTCCCCTTACTCGCGTCTGCCCTGCTTATCGGCGTCCGCCGCGACCACCGCCGCCACCGAAGCCGCCGCCCCCGAAGCGGTTGCCACCACCGCCGCCACCGGCATTGAAGGACTGGCGCGGCGCCTGGAAGTTCTGGCGCTGGAACTGCTCAACCTGCCGACGCTGGACCTGCGGACGATCGACCTGCGGCAAACGGGGGCGGGTCTGGTTGAACACGGGGCGACCGGCATTCGGGTTGATGACCGGTCGGCCACCATTGTTGTTATTGTTGTTATTGCCGTTCCCGTTGCCGCCGTTCTGGTTCACCACCGGACGGCCACCGTTGTTGTTGCCATTCCCGTTGCCGCCGTTCTGGTTCAGTACCGGACGGCCGGCGTTCGGGTTGATGCCGCCGTTCTGCGGGAGGCCGGCGACCGGACGGCCAGCATTGTTGTTACCGCCGTTGTTGCCGTTCTGATTGAACACCGGGCGGCCATTGTTGTTGCCGTTTTGATTGAAGCCAGGACGGCCGTTGTTGATGCCGGCGAAATTGATCACCGGACGCCCGCCGTTGCCGAAGCCGTCGCGACCGCCAAGCTTGATCACGCGGCGGCCGTCGTTGTTGATGTTGATCCGGATGTTGCTGCCGAAGCGACCGTCGCCGAAGCGGCCCTCGCCGCGCCGCGGAAATGCGATGTTGACCTGCCGGGGACGCTCCTGAAGCTTGCTGGCGCGGAGGCCGAGACCGGAGTTGCGGAAGCGACGCGCGAAGTCGGCGTAATCTTCCGGGCGGTTGCGGTGGGTGACAACCTGCCACGCAGCCATCTGCTTGCGGCGGTTCAACACACGGCGGATATGATCGGCGAGCGGGTCCTGCGCATAAACGCGGACGAACTCTTCGTAATATTCTTCCCTGTCTTCCGCGATCACGATGTCATAGGCCTGCCGCGCCGGGCGCGCGCCGAGACTGGCGACGTCCACCCTGGCCGGAACGACCACCGGAGCCGCCGGCTGGTCGGCATTGGCGAAGAACACGAATTCGGTATTGAGCCGCGCGCTGTCCCACGGAAGCTGCTTCTTGTCGGTAGAGTCGTTGACCAGGAGGCGCACCTTCTTGAACACCTGCTCGACCGGCAGGTTCGGGGTGCGCGCGGTGCGCATGAAGGCGGCCGCATACGGGCTGTGCTTGCCGAGGCCGTCGAAGGCGACGGTGCCGGGCGAGGTCGAATAGGCAATCAGCGCGCCCTCGGGCGCATCGACCAGAGCGAAGCCACCGGCATCATCGGCCGCCGATCCACCGAACGGGTTGTTGCGGCAGGCGTCGACCACGACGATACGCGCCTTGGTCTGCGTGGCTTCGAGCGCGGCCACGACGTCGGCCAGCTTGATACCCTGCTCGGTGAGATCGTCCTCGGCCTGGAATTTGGCATCGATCGGGATCAGGTAGTTTTCGCCGTCGGCCTGGACGCCGTGGCCGGCGTAATAGACCATCGCCACCGTGTTGCTGCCCTTCTCGAGGACGCGGGCCGCAAACTCCTCGACGGTCTGCTTCATGATCTCGCGGGTCAGGTCGAAAGCCATGACGACCTCGAACCCGGCCTGGTTCAGCATTTGCGAGACCGCCTGGGCGTCATTGACCGGATTGTTCAGCGGCTGGTTGGTCTGGTAGGCGGAATTTCCGATCACCAGGGCGATCCGGCTCTCCTCCTGCGCGGCCTGTGCCAGTTGAAAGCCGCTGGTTTGCAGGGCGGCCGACCGGACCTGAGCGGTGACCGAGGTCGACAGGGCCGCCGTCGCGGCGGCGGCTATCAGGAACGATGCGAACCCCTTCCGAAACATGACGTCCTCCGCCAGCAAAGCATGATGCCTTGGGGTTTCGTCGCGGGCGGATCGCAGGCGGTTCACGCGGGCCCGCGGCAGTGGCCACGAGGGACAGGCGGCACAGGTTCAAAGAATTGTGTGCTTGTGGGACGGCGTGGGCGCAAGCACCCCGCCCAAAGCCGAACCGCAAATGTTAACAATAGCTTAGTCGGCCCGCGGCGGCTCAGGCGCGGGCGCTGGGGCGCGCCGAAAGCTCCGCGTGCCAGCGCCCGACATGGGTGTATTCCGGCGGCACCGACAGCTTGGCCGCCCGCATGAAATCGAGCGCCACCAGCCCGGTGATATCGGCGACCGAAAAGCGGTCGCCGGCGGCGAAACGGCGTCCCTCCAGTTCGCGATCAAGGAGGCCGAGGAATTCCAGTACCCGCGGCTTGTTGGCCTCGCCCCAGGCGGCGACCTGCGGAACCTCGTGCTCCTTCATGCCGGGATGCAGATGGCGGAAGACCTGCTGGATGGCGGTGAGGAGGTGCAGTTCGATCCGGCGCTGCCACATCTCGACCAACGCGATTTCGACCGGTCCCTGCCCGAACAGTACCGGCTCCGGCTGCAACGCCTCGAAGTAGCGGCAAATGGCGATGGATTCGGTGATGACGGTGCCATCGTCCAATTCGAGGGCCGGGACCCGCTGCAGCGGATTGACGGCGCGATACCGCTCCGACTTGTGCTCCATCGCACCGAGGTCCACGGCCGCGATCGGGACTGCGATCCCCTTCTCGCTCAGAAAGATCCGAACGCGCCGCGGATTGGGCGCTCGCCCGCCGTCATAGAGCCGCACGGATGATCCCTAGGTTGATCGCCAGCTTCGGTTGGTTCAGGGAACAGGTTAAGCTTGCCCTTAAGGTTTTTGCGCGAGTTTGGCTAGGAATTTGAGGGGTTTGTCCGCGAATGACCACCAGCAACGCCAGCGACGCACGCGAGGAGGCCGCCGCCAAGCGGCGCCGCGCGGCGGCGCAGCGCGTCCGCGACGCCCGAGACCGCCTGACCTCGGCCAGCGGCACCCGTCCCGCGTTCGACTACGAGCTGATGCGGATGTTCGCGCAGAACCGCCTGTCCGCTTCGCTGGTGGTCCTTCTTCTGGTCGCAACCGTCGGCTTCCTGTCGAGCCTGTGGACCGGTGCGGCGACCGCCGGCATCTGGACCACGGCGGTGCTGCTGATCCATGCCGTCATGGTCACTAAATGCCGGCAGTTCCTCGCCGCCCAGCCCACCGACATCAACATCAAGGCCTGGCGTATCCGCTTTACGGTGCTCGATCTGTTCTTTGGCTTCGCCTGGATGTTCATCCTGGTCCAGCCAATCGGCGTTTCGGAGAGTACCGGCACCTTCATGCTGTTCGTGATGCTGCTGGTCGTCGCGGTCTCGAGCATGCTGGCCTTTTCGGTGCCGATCGCGGTGTTTGCGGCGACCGTCCCCGTAACCGGTGCGGTCGCGGTCAATTTCGCGCTCAAGGGGCAACTGCACGATTATATCCTCGCGGGCATGGCGCTGACGGCGCAGATCTATTTCCTCCTGCTTGCGCATCGCCTCTATTCATCCGCGCTGCAGACCCTGCAGGCCCGCGCCGAAAAGGACATGCTGATCGGCGAACTCGAACAGGCCAAGACGATCTCGGACGAGGCGCGGCATCGC
>JAEWHY010000092.1 GCA_023387555.1 Pseudomonadota bacterium | reverse complement strand
GCCGCAGAAGGTGCGGCAGGGTGTAGATCTCGAATTTCGCCAAGTCAAAATATAAAAAGGTCAGTTCCGGCACCGCGCCGCCGGTTGCTGCGACCATCAGCCCCATGTTGCGGCTGCCGATGGCCAGTCCGAGCGCCAGCGCCGCCGAACGTCCGGCGCGATGAAACAGCAGGCAGGTCGTCACGATCAGCACGATGGTCAGCGCATAGACGAACGCGGTCAGCCCGGCGACCAGCAGCGGCTGCGTCAGGATGTGACCGCCGACGCCATCCATCAGTCCGATCGCGAATACGAACAGCGCAATAACCGACAGCCCGTCAATCGGTTCGCGGTTCAGCGTGACCCATTTGGCGCCTTTGACTCTGCGGATCGCATAAGCGCCGATTGCGGTTCCGCCGAGCATGGCCAGAAGCTTGAGGCCGAGCCACAGGGGCGAGATGTCAAGCGCCGATCCGGCGAACAGGCCGGCGAGCAGTGGCACGGTCAGCGGGGTCGCAGCGGTTGCAACGATCAGCGTCGCCAGCGAGAGCGCGGCATCGAGCCCAAGCAAGGCAGCGAGCGCGGGCGATCCGATCACCGGCGGCGCCACCGCCTGCAGCACCAGCGCGAGGAACAGCGCCTGCGACGCCAGCGGCAGCCCGAGCGCAACGGCCGCGCCGCAGATCAGCGCCGGGATTGCAATCAGGGTCCACAGGCTGGCGGCGATGATCAGTCCCGGACGGCGAAAATGACCCAGCAGACTGGCCGGCTCGACGCGCAGGAAGGCCAGAAGCAGCAGCACCAGCAGGGCTTCGACGAAAATATGCTTCAGGATCGCAGCCAGCGGCGGCAGCGCGATGCCCACGAACACCGAGAGCGCCAGCGCGCGGGTGCCCTGCCGGCCGAGCCATGCCAATGCGGCAAGAGCTGCGTCAAAAATGAGCATGCCGCCTGATACTGCACGGCAGTCGCGCAATCCATATTTCTGTGCCATTCCATCCCGCGAATTGCGTTCGGCACGGCCGGTCGCTCAATAGGGGGAGACGATGGCCCGGACCGATGTAATCGTTCTTGGCGCCGGCATGGTCGGCGTTTCGGCAGCCGTCCATCTGGCCAAGCGTGGATTGTCCGTGGCGCTGGTTGATCGCCGGGCGCCGGGAGAGGAAACCTCCTACGGCAATGCCGGGATCATCGAAGGCAATACGTATTTTCCGTATCCGTTTCCGCTGAAGCCCTCGGCGCTGCTGAAGATCGCCTTCAAGCAGGCACCGGAGGCGAATTATCATCTGTCGCATCTGCCGAAGCTCGCGCCGTGGCTGTTTGCCTATCTCCGGCATTCGACCGCCGAGGCCATGCTCGATTTTGCGGTCCGGATGCGCCCGCTGTTCGCGGCATCGATCGCCGAGCACGAGCGGCTGATGCGGGAGGCGCGCGCCGAGCGCTATCTGCGCACCAACGGCTGGCTGAAGGTCTACCGTACCGCGCGCGCCTTCGACGAGGCACGGCCCGATCTGGACTTGATTGCGGCGGCCGGGATCAGTTTCGAGGCGCTCGATCTGAACGGGTCGATGGCGCTGGAGCCGGGACTGTCGCCGATCTTCGAGCGCGGGATTTTCTGGCCGCAGGCGGCGAGCGTCAGCAACCCGCTCGCCGTGACGCGGGCTTATGCCGAACTGTTCCGCTCGCTCGGCGGCGTGACGCTGACGGGGGACGCGCGGTCGCTGCACCGGACCGATGCCCGCTGGCGGGTCGATACCTCGGAAGGCCCGGTCGATGCCGCGCAGGCCGTGGTGTCGCTCGGTCCATGGGCCAGCGATGTGCTCGAACCGCTGGGGATCAGCCTGCCGCTGGAAATGAAGCGCGGCTATCATCGCCATTTCCGCCCGAGCGGCAATCAGGGGCTGAACCGGCCGGTGCTGGACGCGGAAGTCGGCTATGCCGTCGTTCCGATGGAGCAGGGGCTGCGGCTGACGACGGGCGCCGAATTCGCGCATCGCGATGCGCGGCCGACGCCGGTGCAGTTCGACCGCCTGATGGCGAAGGCGAAGGCGCTGTTTCCGCTCGGCGATCCGGTCGAGGCCGAACCATGGATGGGACGGCGGCCCTGTTTCCCGGATTCGATGCCGGTGATCGGGCCTGCACCCGGTCAGGACGGACTATGGCTCGACTATGGCCACGCCCATTGGGGGCTGACGCTCGGGCCGGTCAGCGGACGTCTGCTCGCCGAAATGATGACAGGCGAGGTGCCGTTCACCGATCCCGAGCCCTACAGCGCGCGGCGGTTCGGCTAACGGCAAGGCGCTCGCGTCAAGCCGGATGTCAGTGACAGGTCTGCGGCCTTTCCGGTCTCATTTCATGAAACTGGAAGCGGCCGCGGATCGCGATATTGAAGAACGCGCAACGCGATGGCGACGCCAGGAACGCGTCGTAGATATTTTGCGGCACGTCGCTGTAGGCGAACGAACGGCCTGTCTTGAAGGTGATCTGCAATTGGCGCAGATTCGGCAGGTAAACCGCATCGCAGATTCCCGCTGAAGCGGATTATTGCCCGCGCAGGAAGCCGGGCAGCATGTGTACGTTCGGCATGATCGCAGTCCCACAGGCAATATGGATGCCCCACCAACAGCCGCGACAGCGATTGGTTCACCGGTAAATTTCGCTGATGGTTGATGTCTGCGATTTTACGCGAACTTGTCGCGCCACGCCGGCAGCGCGCCCGCGAACGGAAGGGCGGTCGCTTCATAAACGCCGCGTCCAATGGCGCGTGCCAGCACATTGGCGGCCAGCGCGCCCAGAGACGTGAGCGCGAACAGCGGATCGGCCAGCGGCTTGTGCCCGGTCGCCGCGGCGAACACGATGTCGCCGTCGAGCGGGGTGTGAACCGGATAGATCGCGCGCGCACACCCCGTTTGCGCCATGACCGCAAGGCGATGACATTGCGCCTTGGTGAGTGTCGCGTCGGTTGCAACCAGCGCTATGGTCGTCGCCTCGCGCGGCCCGCCCTTGGTGCGGACGGCGAGGGCATCCGCATCGAAATGCGCCGGCCAGCCGCGACCGCCGAATTCATTGTTCTGCTCGAATGGCGCCGCCCAGAAATGCGGACCATCGCCGATGGTCACGCTGCCGACCGCGTTCACGATCACGATGGCGCCGACGGTGATGC